>JANMSB010000145.1:0-10063 GCA_031388915.1 Pseudomonadota bacterium
TAACTGGTCGCGGCGCGCGCGAAAGTAGGCGGCCGAGGCCAGCAACCAGAAATTCCACATGCGTTGGAAACGTTCGCCATAGCGATCGGCGATCTCTGGCCAGTGCGCATTGAAGCGCTGATGCCAGGACAGCAGCGTGCGATCGTAATCGGGACCGAAGCCATGCCAATCCTCGACCACGAACACGCCTTCCACCGCACGCGCGATCTGCGTCATGGAGGGAATGACGGAATTGGCAAAGATGTAGCGCTCGATCCACGGATCGTTGGCCAGGTGCGTAGTGTTCTGGCCGATGGTGTGCAATAGCATCAAGCCATCATCCGTCAATAGGTTGCGGACGGACTGAAAGTAGGTCTGGTAGTTGCGCGGTCCTACATGCTCGAACATGCCCAGCGAGTAGATGCGATCAAAGCGACCTTCCAGGCTGCGGTAGTCGCATAGGCGAATGTTCACCGGTAAACCTTCGCAGCGCTGGCGTGCCGTCGCTGCCTGATTGCGCGAGATAGTCACGCCAGTGACGCGCACACCGTAACGCTGCGCAGCAAATTGCGCCGCGCCACCCCAACCGCAGCCGATATCCAGCACTGTCATGCCGGGTTTGAAGCCCAGCTTGCGACATACCAAATCCAGCTTGGCTTCCTGAGCGGCTTCCAGTGTTTGCGCAGCGCGCCAGTAGGCGCAGCTATAAATCATGCGCGGGTCGAGCATACGCTGGTACAGATCGTCGCCGATGTCGTAGTGCTGCTGCCCCACTTTGTAGGAACGCGTGGGTGTTTGCGGATTGAATAGCTTGGCGAGCAACGATGCCCACAGCAATCGCAGGCCGGGCAGATGCTGGTCGATGCCGGCGCGAAACACGCGGAACATCATCTCGTCCAAGCGTTCGCAATCCCATTGGCCATCCATGTACGACTCGCCTACGCCCAGCGTACCCTGCGCCAACACCCGGCGTGCAAACACCGGATCGCGCACTTGGATGTCCCAGGGATTGTGGCCACCCACCATCACCTGAGCCGGCGCCAGCATCTGGCGCAACGCATCTTGATACCGTGCAGAAGACATCTCAGGCCTCCAGCAAAGACACAGGCGCATTGAGAATGCGCCTGAGATGCCGATACCGCAAGCCAGGACAGACCGGCGTTTAACTAGGAGAAAGTAACGGCACGGCGCGGGACTGTGCCGATGTGATGGGTTACAACGCCGCGCGAATCATCCGTGGCGTTTCGCCACTCAGGCCGAGGGCGCGCAGCATCAGGGAGCGCTTGAGTATCGGCATGCGTTGTACTGCGCTCACCCCGGCTCGACGCAGTGCACCGATGCCCCGCGAGTCATTGCTGAACAGGCGATTGAGCGCATCAACCAAGCCCAGCGCAGCGGTATTTTCGGTTTTGCGCCAACGTTCGTAACGGCGCAGCACGGGCAGCTCGCTGAGCGCCTCCACACTCGCGCCGGCTGCGCGTGCGTCGCTGAGGACTTGCACCAATGAAGCCGCGTCCATGAAGCCCAGGTTGACGCCCTGCCCAGCCAGCGGGTGCAGGCTATGTGCCGCGTCGCCCACCAGCACGAAGCGATGCCGGCAGTACTCGTCCACCTGCGCGAGCTGCAATGGAAATGCCGCGCGGGGTGCAGCCAGGGTGACATCGCCAAGTACGTGATCGCTAGCTGCCGCAATCTCGTTCGCCAATGCGCCCTCGTCCATCTGCAACAACGTCGCCGCGTGCTCCGGCGTGGTGGTCCACACAATCGAGCTGCGACCATCGTTCAATGGCAGGAAGGCAATCGGACCCTGCGGCAGAAAACGCTGCCACGCCGTTTGCCGATGCGGACGTTCGGTGCGCACATGCGTGACCAATGCGCTCTGCTGATAAGGCCGCACGCGCGCGGCGATGCCGACACACTCGCGACTGACGCTGCGTGCGCCATCAGCACCGATCACCAACCGGGCGGAGATGTGACGGCCATCCGACAAGCTGAGCTGCGCCGCCTGCGCATCTAGCGTGATGGCAGACAGCTCCGCCGCAAAGCGAGTGATGCGTTCGTCGTGCGCCGCTTCGAGTGCCGCCCACTGCAAACAATGGTTGGCAATGATGTGGCCCAGATCCGGTTCGCCCAGGCTGCTTGCCGAAAAGCACAATGCGTCATCGCTATCGGGCTTACTACGCGCATCCCAGACCACCATGTCGCCATAGGGCGCACACTGTGTAGCGGACAGCAACTGCCACGCGCCAGCGCGCGTCAGAATGCGTTGTGAAGCGCGCGACACGGCAGAGACGCGAATGTCCACCTCCTCCCCCGGAGGCTGCGTTGGAAAGCGCGACTCGATCAAGGCGATGCGCAGGTCACGTAGCGGCGGCTCGGTGCGTAGTAGCGCCGCTACTGTCGCGCCGACCATACCGCCGCCGCAGATGGCGATATCGAAATCGGTGGTCTTCATAACGGCGCGCGACGCGAATTGTTCATAGTGGCGCTCCGCGCGAAATATTCACAGCGGCGCTCCACGCGCCAACCGCGGAATACGCGTCGATGCGCCGATGGACAATTGCGCCATCGCATCCTTGGCGGCGGGCAACAAATCGAATGCCAACAAACCGGCGTCGCGTACGAACTTCACCAATCCCAGGGGTTGATTGAACACGCGCACCAGGGTATCGGTGAAGGCAACGATGCCCTTGCTGTCTTCCTGACGCCATGTGGCATAGCGCTGGAGTAGCTCAGCCGAACCAATATCCAAGGTGGGCACGGCGCGCAGACCATCGGCCAACAGCTCCGCCAGACTGGCCGCATCACGCAGCCCCAGGTTCAATCCCTGTCCGGCAATGGGATGCAACATTTGCGCGGCATTGCCCATCACCGCCAGACGATCGGCGTGATGTTGCGCAGCGCGAATCAACGCCAGCGGATAGGCGCGGCGCTCGCCCACTTTAAGCAAGCGCCCCAATCGAAAACCAAACTGGGTTTGGAAGTTGGCCAGGAATTCATCGTCCGGCCAAGCCATCACCTCAGCCGCCCGCGCGTTAGCCACCGTCCAGATCAAGCCGACACGCGCATCTGCCAAGGGCAACACAGCCAACGGACCCTGCGGGGTGAAACGCTCATAAGCCACGTGGTCGTGAAAGCGCTGCGTCAAGGCATTACTGATGATGGCCGTTTGTCCATAGTCCCATTGACTGCTGGCAATACCCGCCGCGTCACGCACTAACGACTGTGCGCCGTCGGCAGCCACGATCAGACGACCACTCAAGGTTCGTTGTTGCCCCTGCATTTCAATCGTGACCTGGCGCGTCTGCGCACCGTTGTCGAGTGCCGTAACGCGCGCTGGTGCAATCACTTCGATGTGTTCCTGCTGCAAACGCTGCCACAGCGCGGCGCCCATTTGCCAATTGGGCACGACATGCCCAAGCGCCGGCAACCCCTGCTGCTCCGCCGACAGACGTGCAAAGCCAAATCGACCCTGATCGGAAATGTGAATGCGTTTGATGGGCGTCGCGTTACGTTGCAACAGCGGCCACACACCGATGGCCTCGAACACGCGTCGACTACCGTTGGACAGGGCAGTGGTGCGTTCATCGAAGCTGGGATGACCGCTGCCGCTGAACGCATTTGCTTCGATCAGCACGACGCGCAGTCCCAATGGCTTGAGCATCAGCGCCAGACTGGCGCCGACCAGCCCGCCGCCGCAGATCAGTAGGTCATACGTTGAGTTGTCGGAGACTGCGTTCACGGGTTCAGGACGCCGCCATCAGGCGTTCAACATCGTCGGGGTCTTTAACCAGCGCGCCGGTCAACACTTCGCAGCCGTCCTTGGTGACCAGCACATCGTCTTCGATGCGGATGCCGATGCTCCACCAGCGCTTCGCCACGCCCTTGCTGCCCGCAGGTATGTAAATGCCCGGCTCGACGGTGAGCGCCATGCCTGGCTCCAGCACGCGCCATTCGCTGCCCACTTTGTAATCGCCCACATCGTGCACATCCATGCCCAACCAATGCCCGGTGCGATGCATGAAGAACTGGCGATATGCGCCCTCCTTGATCAAGGCCGGCAACTTGCCTTTGAGCAGGCCCAGCTTGATGAGGCCCTGGGTGATTTCGCGCACCGCCGCATCGTGTGGATCATTCCAGTGATTGCCAGGCTTGGTTGCCGCGATAGCGGCGTACTGCGCCCGCAACACCACTTCGTAAACCGCGCGCTGCTCGGGAGAGTAACGACCATTGACCGGGAAGGTGCGCGTGATGTCGGAAGCATAGAAGCTATATTCGCAGCCGGCATCAATCAACAACAGATCGCCGTCTTTGAGCACGGCATTGTTCTCGTGATAGTGCAGGATGCAACTGTTCTCGCCGCCGCCGACAATGGGGTGATAGGAAATGTCCGCCTCGTTGCGATGGAACTCATGCAACAACTCGGCCATCACCTGGTACTCCTTGCGGCCGGGTTCGACGAAGCGCATCGCCCGCTCATGCGCATGCACGGCGATCTCGGCCGAGCGGCGCATCAGCCCCGCTTCGCCACGCGACTTGTACAGGCGCATGTCATGCAGCACATGGTCCAGCGCCACGAACTCCTGCGGCGGGTGTACACCGGCACGGGCTTGCGCCTTCAAACTATTCACCCAGCCAATGACGCGGTGATCGAACTCGGCATTCAAACCCATGGTGTAGTAGACACGCGGGCAGTTTTCCATCAAGCCCGGCAGGATGTCGTCGATGTCGCTGATCGGGAAGGCATCGTCGGCATGGAAGTCGTTGATAACACCTTCCGGTCCACTGCGCCGACCATCCCAGGTCTCGCGTAGCGGATCGCGCTCGCGCACAAACATGACGAACTCGCCCTTGGCGCGTCCAGGAATTAGCGCCGCCACTGCTTCCGGCTCGTTGAATCCGGTCAGGTAGTGAAAGTCGCTATCCGGCCGAAAGTTGTAATGCACGTCGTTGTTGCGTTGTTTCTCGACGGCGGTCGGCAGGATGACAATCCCACCCTTGCCGATCATTTTCATCAGTTGCTTGCGACGTCGTCGGAATTCGTCTGTGTGCATGGTGGCCACTCGGGCTGTCGTCTTTCTGGTATTCGGGCGCTAGTGAGCAATCGACTGCGGCTGCGCCTGTAGCGCGCGCTGTTCGGCAAATTCATCGTGCACCAATTGCACCGCAGCGCGCAGGTACTCCACCAGCTCGGTGTAAGCCTCCTCTTCATCGTCGCTGCCGCTGGTATCGGTATCGTTGGCGCGAGCGATCTCGCTGAAATCCTTAAGTACTTCACTCACTTCGTCTGGATAATCCGCCGCGTTGCTCGGTGCGCCAATACCGAATCCGTACAGGAAACCCTGCGACCACTCCGCCAGCGCAGCGATACGCTCGGCAAGCGGTGCGTCGTCCTCGGGTAACAGCGGCACAAACTCCATGGCGTCGCCGCGCAGCGCCAGCTGCGTTTCGCTATGCAACTGCGCCAACGCATTATCGGTTGACGCAGTGGCTACCAACGATTCGCTGCTGGCCGGATCGGGCAACAGTTCCTGCAACCAGCTCTGACTGGAAAACTGCGGCAACGCGCACAACGCTCCGCACAAGCAGCCATGCCCCTCGGCAAGGGTGACGGCGGCATCCGCCGCTCGTAATGCACGCTCGGCTTCAACAAAACTGATGGTATACATAGGGCTATGTTAGGGCTTCGCGTTGGGCGATTCCATTGCCACACGCGAATTGGCGACGCTGCCGCCACGCTCACGAAAAGAATCCAATCAAAGTTTGACCGTGCCGAACCCACACCCGCATAATTTCGCCATGAGCGATCCCACACCCAAGTCTGCCATCGAGCAAGAGTTCCGCCGGCTGGAAACGCGGGTGGCGGAGTTGGTTACCACCCTGGCGCAGATCAAGGAAGAAAATTACACGCTGCGCCAGCGCAACGAAGCCTTGGTCACCGAGCGCGCTGGCCTGCTGCAAAAGAATGAGCAGGTGCGCACGCGCGTCGAGGGTATGATCGGGCGACTGAAGTCTCTGGAGCATGGCGCATGAACGATCGCACCGCACGCGTCAGCATCCGCATTCTGGAAAAGGAATACCAGGTTGCCTGCCCCGTTGAAGAACGCACCGATTTGCTCGATGCCGCCGAGTATCTCAACGGCAAGATGCGCGAGATCCGCGATTCCGGCAGCGTGCTGGGACTGGACCGCATTGCCGTGGTAGCCGCACTGAACTTGGCCAACGAGCTGCTCAAGTTCAAGAAGGGCGGCGCCGATGTGGATGTGGGACTGGCGGATCGCATGCGTCACCTGCGCGAGCGGGTGGAGTCGGCGATCACGCGCGGTAAGCAAATGGAAATCTGATCGGGGTGCGCAGCTGCAACTCCGGCAGATTTCCGATAGTTGGTTTTGTAATGGTTCGATTTGGCGCTGCCTGCGGTGTTCGACATATGGTCGGGTTACCTCTCGACCCTAATGTAAATACCCTCGGGGCTATGGCTTGCGGCAACACTGTGCATGTCCGCTTCGTGCGGAAAGCCTTATGTGTCGTTGCCTGGTCCCACCTATTGCTCCGCGTCGAGAGCAATGGCCTATGACGGCACAGGCGGGTGGCGCCATCCCCTCTTCGCAAGTCGCGCTCGCGACTGATCGCAGCGCGCTGCGGCAACAACTACGTCGCATCAGACGCTCCCTATCCAGCAGCGAACAACGCAACGCGGCAGCAGCCGTGGCGCGCCGGTTAGCGCGTCACCCGCTGTGCAAACCCGGCGCGCGCATCGGCATCTATCTGGCCATGCCAGGCGAACTATGCTTGCAACCCTTCGTCGAGCAAGCATGGGCGCGCGGCTGCCGGTTATTCGCGCCGCACATCACCCATACCCGCCGCGGGCTGATGGCTTTCTATCCTTACACGCCCTCCAGCCCCTTGAAGACCAACCAGTGGGGCATCCCACAACTGCGCGAGCCACGTCGTTACCCGATCGCGGCGATTACCTTGGATGTGGTGCTGGTGCCTGTCGTCGGTTTTGATGCGCAAGGCAACCGCTTGGGGATGGGCGCCGGCTTCTACGATCGACATTTCGCACGACTGCGCCGCAGTGCGCAGTGGCGGCGACCCCACCTGATCGGTGTGGCGTACGCCTGCCAACAAGTGCCGTCTCTACCGATTCAACCGCACGATGTTGGTCTGGAAATGATCGTTACCGAGCGCGCCACGCTCCGCGCGCGCCCGCGCTAAGACTTATCTCTATCCGCGACTAAGGTGCAGAACATGCAGTATTGGCTGCTTAAATCGGAACCCGAGACATTCAGTATCGACGACTTGGCTGCCGCCGCAGGAAAAACCTCTTGCTGGGATGGCGTGCGCAACTATCAGGTGCGTAATTTCATGCGCGATACGATGCGCGCCAGCGATCAAGCCTTCTTCTATCACTCCAGTTGCGCGGTTCCGGGCATCGCCGGCATCGTCACCATCAGTAAAGCGGCGTATCCGGATCACACACAGTTCGACGCCAAACATGCGCACTACGATCCACTCAGCAAACCGGAGGCGCCGCGCTGGCTGATGATGGATGTGAAGCTGCAACGCAAGTTCAAGCGCATCGTTACGCTGGATGAGTTACGCCAACACGGCGGCAAGCAACTCAAGGAGCTACTCATCCTTAAACGCGGCAACCGACTGTCGGTTACACCGGTTAGCAAGCAAGAGTGGCAGTTCATCCTGGGTCTTGAATGACATGTTGAGCATGCAAACGACGACTGCATGACCATCGCAACCGGACCATGAGCGTGACGCCGCTCACAGATAGTTCACACTCCCCCCTTGCGAGGTAAATTTGTTTTATGTATATACTGCGCCCGGACTAACCTGATAACGGAGATTTTTAATCATGGCAACTAAAGCAAAGAAAGCATCTAAGAAGAAAGTAGCGAAGAAGAAAGCGACCAAGAAGGCCGCGAAGAAGAAGTAGTTCTTCTTGAGGATGTAACCTCACGTACTGTGCCCGCGAAAGCGGGCACAGTCGTTTTTGAGACTGGAAAAATAGATATTTTCGTATAGCAGTGCGTAAGCGAGCAGAACGATGAGCAACGACCTGGGCAAGCAGCGTGCGGCCGAAGCGGCAGTGAAGTACATCGAGGAAGACACCATCGTCGGGGTCGGCACCGGCTCGACGGTGAACTTTTTCATCGACGCGCTGGTTGCGCAGAAGTTGCGCATTCGGGGCGCAGTTTCGAGTTCCAACGCCTCCACCGAGCGTCTTCGGCACCACAAAATTGAAATTTTTGATCTCAACGCGACCGGCGATATCGACCTGTACGTCGATGGCGCCGACGAGTGCGATCCGCACCTGCGACTGATCAAGGGTGGTGGCGCGGCACTGACCCGCGAGAAGATCGTCGCCGCCGCATCGCGACGCTTCGTGTGCATCGTCGATGCCTCCAAACAGGTGAGCGTTCTGGGTAACTTCCCGTTACCGGTAGAAGTGATCCCGATGGCGCGTTCCTACGTGGCGCGCCAACTCATCAAGCTCGGCGGTCAACCGGTATGGCGCGAAGGCGTGGTAACCGACAACGGCAATCTGATTCTGGATGTACATGGCCTGCGCATCATCGATCCGGTTGGCTTGGAAAATCGGATCAATCAGATCGTTGGCGTGGTCACCGTCGGTCTGTTCGCCAGTCGTCCCGCGGATGTGTTGATTGTGGGCAGCGCCGAGGGCGTGAAGATCCTGCCTCTTACTGCATAGCGTTGCGCGCACTCATCCTGCATTGTTGAACGCGTGCAACACTTCCTTGATCAACTGCGGGCCACGATAAATCAGCCCGGTATAAATCTGCACTAGATCCGCCCCTGCCCGGCGCATTGCCAGGGCATCGGCCGCGGAACCGATACCACCCACACCGATGATGGGGAAAGTCGGCCCGAGCAACGTGCGCAACTTGGTCACCGTCGCCAACGACAACGCCTGCACCGGCCGACCGCTCAAGCCACCCGCCTGTGTCGCTAAGGGGCCGAGTCCATCCGGTCGACTCAAGGTGGTATTGGTCGCGATCACCCCGTCGATGGATAGCTCGATCAGCAACGCGGCAATACCCTGCAGTTCATCGTCGGTTAGATCGGGGGCCAGCTTCACCAACATGGGCAACTGCCGACCCAGTTGCGGAGCTAAGCGCGCCCGCTCCTCCAGCAACGTCACCAACATGGGCCGCAAGTGCTCGGCGGCTTGCAAACTACGCAACCCGGTCGTGTTGGGTGACGACACGTTGATGGTGATGTAGTCAGCACATGGCGCCAACCTGCGTAAGCAGGCCAAGTAATCTTGCGTGGCATCGGTGAGGGGTGTAGCCGCGTTCTTTCCAA
Organism: Pseudomonadota bacterium; assembly: GCA_031388915.1. Taxonomy (GTDB): domain Bacteria; phylum Pseudomonadota; class Gammaproteobacteria; order Steroidobacterales; family Steroidobacteraceae; genus CAILZL01. Next base: position 9,322 of record JANMSB010000145.1, read on the forward strand.
TATTCGCGCCGCGAATGCCCTTGAACTGCACCTGCGCCATGCGTTGCGCAATAGCCTCCATGCCATCATTGGGAAAGCCCATGCGGTTAATCAACGCTTCCGCCTGCGGCAAGCGAAATATGCGTGGCGATGGATTCCCGGGTTGGGCGCGCGGCGTAATCGTGCCCGCTTCAACAAAGCCCACACCCAAGGCACCCAGTGCATCGATGCACACTGCGTTCTTATCCAAACCCGCTGCGATACCGACCCGATTAGGAAACTCTAACCCCATCAAGCGCACTGGCTGGGATGCCAGACTCCCGACATTGGCCAATAGACCTAACCGCTCAACCCTGCTTAACCACGTCAGAGTCAGTGCATGAGCGTGTTCTGGCTCGAGTGTGAACAGCAAATTTCTTAGCAGGGAATAGAACATGTGGCTCGCACCGTATAGAAATGATCTTCTTATCCATCTCGCAACCCGACAGTTCGCACTGAAGTGAGCCTCTTATCCGGGTGCGGTTTTCAAGACCGTCGCGCGGAGGGACCCGCGCGTCGAGCTTACAAGGATGTACTAGTAGCGTGTCTTGAAAGCGGCACACGGATAAGAGGCGTACCAAAGCAACCCTCTAACACCCAGCACACAAACAACAAGGCCCGCCCAGTAAAAACATTGGGCGGGCCTGATATTTGGCTGGGGGACTAGGATTCGAACCTAGGTTGGCGGAGTCAGAATCCGCAGTCCTACCACTAGACGATCCCC
>JANMSB010000183.1:0-5713 GCA_031388915.1 Pseudomonadota bacterium
TGAGACACGCGGCTGCCAACGCACACAACAATCGGTCATCAAATCTGGCGTCATCAAATCGGTTTGCAGCGCGGCGCTTTACCAACCATCTCTCGTAAGCGGCAGCACCGACTGCGCTGCCCACCAGATACACCGCCAGCAGCATGGCGAAGGTGTAGACCGTGTCTTCCGCCACTTGGGCAAGCACTCGCACTACCAGCACTTCGTAGCCAATTCCCAGTAGCCCCGTGAATGCGAGACGAATCAGCACACTATTCACGGACGATGCAGCGCGGATAACCGGGGGTGACATTCGCTCGGAAGTTAGCGGAAATAACCTCAGCGATGCCACACCGCACAGGACATTGAGAACGATACACACAATGGCGGTACGCACCAGGCCGAACCCGGGCACCAACCAAAACGCAATGGCGAGCACGCCGATCACCGCGCCGAAGGTGTTGCTGGCATATAGCGGCGCAATCGAGCGCGTTTCGGTTAGCTGTGTAGTCAGCCGCTCCATCGCCGGCAGGGTTGCGCCCATCGCTGCGGTGGCGGGTAGCAGCAGCAAAAAAGTTCCGAAGAACGCCACTGTCCACTGCCACAGCGGCGTTGGCTGTACACCCGTGAGGTTGAGCAGCCATGCGCTAACCGGCGACATCATCAACGCCAGTAACAGGCTCCACGATGCAATCATTAATTCACATCCGGCATACCATCGCACCGGATGCTTACTAGTTTCGATACGCGGGCCGAGCATTAGTGCGCCTACCGCGAGTCCACCGAAGAACGCGGTTACTACCGCCAACACGGCGGCGGATTCGTGACCCAGCCACACGGCGCATTGCTGCGTCCATACAATTTGATAGCCCAACCCAGCAAACCCGGACGCCGCCATCAACAACAGCGATGCCCGCCAGCGCCATAAATCATGATTGTTTCGCGGCGTTGCCGGCAAGACGTGCAAACTCAACCGCCGAAACTAATGACGTAGCCCCACGAATCCAATCGTGATGGGATGGCGTTAAAAGCTAACGAGATACGTCGCTCGCCTTGATTGGGCGGCACGGCGTGCAGGAGGTAACTGGGGAACAACACCATGTCGCCGGGTTGCGGCGCGGGGCTGATCCACTTGTCCGCGTTGAACTCGCCGGGTGTCATACCTTTGTGATCGTTTTTGAACAGGAAGTCCGTGCCCCCGGGTGATTTCATGAACACCGTCTGTGACCCTGGATGGGTAGGCGTCAGGTACACCACGCCCGAGATAAAACTATTGGCGTGATTGTGCATGGCCTGATGACCGCCGGTATCCAGCACATTGACCCAGATCTCTTTTAGCGACCAGCCCATGCGTTCGCCAAATAGCTGCACCCCGAAGTCGGCCAGCTTGGGCGTGATGAGTGATGCGGCTTCGATAAACAGCGGACTGTCGCTCGGCCGGAGCATTTCCGTGTGTGCCAGTTTGGGGGAGGTGTTGTTGTCGCGCGTAGCCTGTGCGGCGAAGTGATCGATTAAACCGCTCACCAACGGCCGTCCGAGCACGGCCGGAGCGCGCATGAATGGAGTAGGGAAGAGGCCGATAAGTTCGTCCATAGTTTTCTATTCTCGCCTGTCTGTATGACAGTCTCGAGAAGGCGCAATGCGCAGCCCTGCTATGTCATGCATGCCGGCCACATCGTCATGGAAGCGTAACCAATTGGCAATGTGATACAGCCTACCTCGCGTTAGCATCATTGAGAGAGTCGGGCCGTGAGTGCGATCCGATCAGCAGCGATAAAGCCCCGTCGCGCTCAGTCGAGTTGAGTCAGTGCGCCCAGGCACGCTCAACTTGAGGTGGTTCATCCCGTTTTCCTGCACCGTATTTAAAAAGAGGTATTGTCATCATGAAAGTTAAGTTGCTCCCGGTCCTCGCGGTCGGCCTGCTGTCCGCCGCTCCGGCTTTCTCTGCGCCAGTCACTGTGGACTTTGAGGGCGTCAACAGCTTCTTGTCCATCAACGACTATTACAATGGCGGCACGGATCAAAGCGGTGCCTTCGGTGCCAATGTCGGCGTTTCGTTCGGTGGCGACGTGCTCGGCATGGTAAACGATGGCTTAGGATCAGGATTAAACGGCGAATATTTCACTAACCTGCCAACCTTGAGCAGCACGGTGATGACTGTCGTGGGCTCGGATGCCGCGATGAACGTGGCCAGCGGATTCACCGGCGAGGTGTCGTTCTATTATTCATCGACGGCAGCAGCAGACATCAATGTGTATGACGGGCTCAACGGAAGCGGCAACATTTTGGCCACCTACTCGTTGTTGAACAACGCGCAGAGCAATGGTTGCGCTGACTCGGCATTTTGTAACTGGACACTGGCGTCGTTCAATTTCGCCGGCATTGCGCAGTCGATTCAATTCAGCAACGCCACCTATGTAGCCGGCTTTGATAACGTAACAGTGTCGACTGTGCCGCTGCCTGCCACTGCCTGGTTGTTGCTGTCTGGCCTGGGTGGCCTGGCGACCCTGGCTCGTCGCAAGCGTAGCGTTTAGTTCGCGACACACTCAAGATGCCACGCGACGAGCGTGGCCTCTTTGCTTAGGGAACCTCTGATTAATTGTCATTTCGACCGCAGGGAGAAATCTTTCTTCGCTTGAAGGTTTTGAGCATCAAACACCTGCAAGATTTCTCCCGTTGGTCGAAATGACAAGCACCCAATTGATTAGAGGTTGGTTAGGCATGTGGATGCAGATGAATGTGACCATGATGGCGTTTGTGGGTCACTTCGGCATTCACTGACACCGGATGAAACCTGCCGTGCCGCACGCCAGTCTCCGCTATAACTGATCTGGCGAACGCGAGCACTGCGGCGGTCTGACCGCGTAGAATTACCGTCTCAATGCAGTTCTCGTGATCCAAATGCGCATGCATGGTTGACACAGTAAGGTCATGATGATCGTGCTGCATTTGTGTGAGCCGGCTCGCTAGCTGGCGCTCGTGATGGTTATAAACGTAGCTCAATGCGCCAACGCAATGCTTGGCACTGCCACCTTCAAGTCGCTCCCGCTCAAGTGCATCTCGCAACAAATCGCGAAATGCTTCGGAGCGGTTTTCATAGCCATTTCTAGTAACCAAACGGTCGAACGTATCGGCCAGATCATCGTCGACGGAAATGGTAATGCGGCGCATATTCGATCCTATTTATGAAATCTGGCGCCAGCATAGATGAGCACAATTTGAATAAGAATGCCCGTCTTTCGGGTTCGCGTCCGTAGTAATCACTTGGCGGAAAATTCATCGGGCCGTCACATGGCCACGCTATATGGTATGACGAAAATTATAATTGTCTTAACTGAAGCATCCAACAACCGTTGTATGACGTATAGGCAAGACGGCATTGCAATTGGAGTTTGTTGGCGATGGTAGTTAAGAAGCGAATGACATGCATCTTGGCATGGCTTGTCTGCGGCACTGCGTTGCCGATGTATGCAGGGGCTGCGGGCGTTCCCGGACGGTTGTTGGACGAGGTCGTGGTAACCGCGAGTCAGATTGGCGATCTGGCAGGCCAGGCGGACACCGCTAGCGAAGGTACGGTGACTGCGGCGCAAATTGAAAATCGGCCGATACTACGCACGGGTGAAGTGCTGGAAGTGGTGCCGGGTTTGGTCGTGACACAACACAGCGGCGACGGCAAGGCGAATCAGTATTTTTTGCGCGGCTTCAATCTGGATCACGGCACCGACTTTACGGCGCGTGTCGAGGGCATGTCGGTCAACATGCCGACGCATGCGCATGGTCAGGGATACAGCGATATCAACTTCATGATTCCCGAACTCATCGAGCGCATCGAGTACAAGAAGGGAACTTACTATGCCGATGAGGGCAACTTCTCTGCAGCGGGGGCTGCCGATATCACCTACCAGCGTACACTGCCGCACACGTTAGTGTCCGCGACGCTGGGCAAAGACCAATACAGCCGCGCCGTGCTGGCCGCATCTCTGCAGGCGGGTGGTGGGGATCTATTGGTTGGCTTCGACTCCACCTATACCAATGGTCCATGGGATCTCGATGAAAACCTGCGCAAGCTGAATGGCGTCATCAAGTACACCTATGGTGATCGAGCCTCCGGATTCAGTGTTGACGGCATGGGATACGACGGGCGGTGGCGCTCGACAGATCAAATTCCCTTGCGTGCGGTGCAGAGCGGCGTGGTTGATCGCTTCGGCTTCATCGATCCCACTGACGGTGGTAACACGCATCGCTACAGCTTATCCGGCAACTGGTGGAGCGACGTTGGTCCAGGGCATATCAAGGCATTGGCGTACGGTATCGACTATCAACTCAATCTATTTTCCAACTTCACCTATTTTCTTGACCCCGTGCAGGGCGATCAGTTCGAGCAGTACGATAAGCGGCGTATCTATGGCGCAGACGTGCGTTATACGCAGCCTATGGAGCTGTTCGGTATTAACGGTAATTTCAATGGCGGCGTGCAGACGCGATACGACGACATCGCGCCGGTTGGTTTGTATCTCACGCAGGCCCGCGAGCGATATGCCACGGTCCGTCAAGACCATGTCGAGCAGGCCAGTTACTCCGCATACTTGAGCCTGGAAACTCACTGGACACAGTGGTTGCGCAGTGAGGTGGGTGCGCGGGTGGATGCGTTCCGGTTCAAAGTCGACAGCAGCTTGGCGGCGAACTCCGGCAGCGCGAATGACAGCATCGCGACTCCTAAAGTAGCGCTGGCATTTGGTCCCTGGAATCAGACGGAGTTTTTCCTTGACTGGGGCCAGGGGTTCCACAGCAATGACGCACGGGGTGTAACGATTACAGTTGACCCGACAGATGGTGTAACGCCGGTAGACAGAGTCACGCCCTTGGTGCGAGCGGTGGGCGAAGAAATTGGCGTGCGTACCGCTATCATTCCGCGCCTGCAACTCGCGGCATCGCTATGGACGCTTAAGCTGAACTCCGAGTTGCTGTTTGTCGGTGATGGCGGTGCAACCGAACCCAGCCGCGCCAGTCGACGCACCGGCGTTGAACTTGCCGCCTACTACACGCCAGTCAAAGACTTGATCATTGATGCAGATATGGCTTGGTCGCGGTCGCGATTCACGGACTTTGATTCCATCGGCGATCACATTCCAAATGCGGTGGAGGGCGTGATGTCGGTCGGCATTACCTACAATCCCTCGGACGCCTGGTTCGGCGGCGCGCGGCTGCGCTACCTGGGGCCTGCGCCGCTCGTTGAAGACAATACAGTGCGTTCGCAAGCCACCACCCTGGTGAATGTGAATCTGGGTTATCACCTGACGCCCGCGATGACTGCGTCTGTAACCTTGCTGAATGCATTCGATGCAAAAGACAACGACATCACCTACTACTACGAGTCGCAATTGCAAGGTGAGGCCGGACCCGTCAATGATATTCACTTCCATCCGGTCGAGCCGCGAGAAGTTCGCGTAACACTGGCGGCGCGCTTTTGAACGATTGAAATCCTACACGCGAACTGGAATCGCTATTCATTATTAACCCGGCAGATAAATACATCTGATGAAACCAAGACACTTCGACTCCGCTCAGTGACCGGAGCCGCTTATTCCGGTCGCTGAGCGGAGTCGAAGCGTTCTGATGAACAGACCTATTTGAATGCCGGGTTAATAGTAAGACACTTGTATGCGATTCGTGTCCATTATTAAGATCACAGGATTTCACAAGACCCGCTGCATTTACTAACGCAAGACGAGTC
>JANMSB010000216.1:0-9357 GCA_031388915.1 Pseudomonadota bacterium
TAGTAACGCGGAACTACTGGGAACTACTGTTCGTTGCCGCAACGGCGGGCGACAACGGTTGGTCGAGTCTCGCTTTGAGCTGATCGTAATCCGCTTCAAACTTGGGGCGCATGGTTCCGCAAAGCCGATCCCAGATCGTGGTGTAACCGCCAAAGTTCCAGTTGAAGAACTTGTGGTGCTGGTCGTGAAACGTCGCCGTGATAAACCATTTAGTCGCCCAGGACTTGTTCCACCAACGCGGAAAGAACTCGTACCCGGAATGGACGTAAGGACCCATGATGAGGTTGGTAGCCAAAATATACGGTAAGGATTCCGTATGCACCGTCAGCACCGCGAGGAACAGCGGCACAAAGCCGCCATTAATGAGCGATTCGAGCGGGGTTACTGACGCGGTGGTCATCAAATTGGGCGACGTAGAGAAGTGATGCAGCTTATGCACCCATTTATACATCGGTTCTTTGTGCATCAAGCGATGCAGCCAGTAGAAATAGGCGTCAAAGAGGAAAAAGTAGGCCGCAAATTCCAAACCAATAATCCACCCAGCGGCAGAGGCGTCGTTGTAGGTAATAAAGCCGTATTTCTCCAACACGGCTCGGATATAGCCCAGCATTGTGGTGGCAATCGCGACATTGATAATGGTGAAGATCACCTCATTGCGAAACGTTCGCCACCGAAACCCGTTGGGCTGAATTTTTCTGGCTTTGAAAAACCCGCTAACGATGCCGTAAACGATGCCGCTAACCACAAAGCCAATAAGCCATAGGGTCAGGGGGTCTTTCCCGGCAAAATAATTCTGAATCGCTGCCCAAATCGCCATATGCCGCCCCAACTCTGAATTCAGCACTCGCTGCTAGCGCACGATTATAGGTGCAACAGAAAATGGGGCAAATAGCAAAGGGCTAAAACGAGCCATTTTGCCAACTGCGTCAGCCGGTTTTCCCACTCACCCTCAAAACCAGCTCCGGCAATAACCGTAAGGCATGTTTTGTCAATGCCGATGGCCGCTTATTGGCGGACACGGCGAGACACAGTGTGCTCTTGAGCCCGGGTTCGATGAGCGGACGCGCCAGCAAGGCAGTGGCCCGCCCAGACGCCGCGACCGCGCTCGCCGTCAGCACGCCGTGGCCATACCCCGCACACACGAGATCGATGATGGAGGGAATGCTGGACACTTCCCAGGCGATATCTAGCTTGATACCCGACAGGGCCGCTTGGGTTTCCAGCAGATTGCGGATGACATGCGAACGCTCCGGTACGATCAGCCGATACTTGGGCAGTTCATCTGTGCGCATCGGCGTCGGTGCGCGCTGAGTGCGCCGCCCTTTGCTAGCGGGGCTAATGGGCGTCACTAGGCATAGATCTTCTTCAAGAATTGGCGTCGTCTCAATAGAGGCCTGCGGCTGCGGGTTGTGCATCAGACCGATATCGACCCGACCGCTGGTAATCCACTCCGCCAAATGGGCCGACAGCCCTTCCACGATGGCGAGCCGCGCTCGCGGCAACTGGCGTTTGAACGCATCAATGAGCGGCACCGTCAATTGCCGACCAATGCTTGGCGGCAACCCGATGACGATACGACCGCTGGGCTGACCTCGCTGTGCATCGATGTCCTCACGAGCCCGCGACACCAGCTGCAAGATACTGACGCTATGCTCGAACAAGCGCCGGCCCGCCTCGGTAAGCTGGACGCCGCGGCCGTTGCGCAGCAACAGTGTTTCATGCAGTCCGGTTTCGAGCGCACGTACCTGGCGGCTTAGCACCGGCTGCGCCACGCGCAGCACCACGGCTGCTTTGCTGAAGCTGCCGAATTCGGCCACCCGCACAAAATATTCGAGCTGCTTGAGGTTCATTTGCGCAATGCCGCCTGCAGCGCTTGCTTGGGCCCTGCCTCGCAGTAACCGCACCCTTTTTTGTTCATGCCGGCCCACCTTGCTTGAGATGCGTAGTACTCAAACAAGTCTACTATTGAATTAGATCAGTGGCAGGCCGACATAATTTTCCGCCATCGTGATCTGTGCAGCACGCGATTGACGGATGTAGGCCAATTCGGCGGTCTGCATCTTGCGGGCAAAGGCATCGGTGTCGGGAAAGCGATGCGTGAGGCTGGTAAACCACCACGAAAACCGTTCCGCTTTCCACACGCGCGCCAAGGTGCGTTGCGAGTAGTCGCGCAAGCCCAACTCGTCTTTGCGCCGGTAGAAATCGATGAAGGCGTTCGACAGGTAATGCACATCGGACGCAGCCAGATTGAGCCCCTTGGCGCCGGTGGGCGGCACGATGTGAGCGGCATCGCCGGCCAGATATAAACGGCCGTATTGCATGGGTTCCACCACGAAGCTGCGCAACGGCGCGATGCTCTTCTCGAGCGACGGGCCGCGTGTCATGGTGGCGGCGGCGCTGGGTCCCAAGCGAATGGCTAGCTCATCCCAAATCCTGTCGTCGGGCCAGTCTTCGAGACGTTCGTCGATTGGGCATTGCACGTAGTAACGACTGCGCGTTGCGGAGCGCATGCTGGCGAGCGCAAAGCCACGCTCATGATTCGAATAAATCAATTCGTGTTCGCAGGGGGGAACGTCGGCCAGGATGCCGAGCCATCCGAAGGGATAGGTACGCTCGAAGACTTTGATAATGTCGGCGGGAATACAGGTACGGCTCACGCCGTGGTAACCGTCGCAGCCGGCCACGAAATCGCACTGGATTTCGTGCTGCTTGCCATCCTTGACATACGTAACGCGCGGCTGGCCACTGGTGAGATCGTGCAGGGCCACCTGCTCTGCTTGCCACTCGAGGGCGCCATGGCGCGCGATATTCGCATCGATCAGATCCTTGGTGAGTTCCGTTTGACCGTACACCATCACTGATGAGCCGCCGGTGAGTTCGCGCATGTCGATGCGAAATTGCTCGCCATCTACAGCAATGCTGAAACCGTCGTGCGGCAGACCTTCACGCCGCATGCGTGCCCCAACACCAGCGCGCTCGAGTAGATCGACGGTGATTTGTTCCAACACGCCGGCACGAATGCGGCCTTCCACGTACTCACGGCTACGCCGTTCGAGAACGATGTTGTCGATGCCCTCGTTATGCAAGATTTGCGATAACAGCAATCCCGCCGGTCCCCCACCAATGATGGCAACTTTAGTTTTCATAGCGCTACCCCCGTATCGCAACCTGTGGTGAATGGCTGCACCATGCCAGGAACTAGGATAGTCAGGACGCGGCCTCCGGCACATGGATTTTGCCGATATAAACTTGGATTTTTTAACCAACCCCCCGCATACTTGCCATCAGTCACACCAGCCACCAGATCAGTGTCTCTTATGCAGAAACACATCGTTCCCAGCTTTTTTCTCTATGGAGAACCACCCAGAGAGGTCGAAGAGCACTTTCTGCACATCGAGGCGTTGGATGATCGCAGCCGACCCAATAATTGGAATATTCGACCGCACGCGCACACCAATCTGAACCACGTATTTTTGCTGACGACGGGCGGCGGCGATGTGCATGCCGAATCGCTTACGCAGCGCTTTCGTACGCCCTGCGCGATTCTCGTGCCGGCAGGCAATATTCATGCGTTCGTCTTCGATAACAACACCGTCGGCAGTGTGCTCACGGTGTCCGAGACCTTTCTACGCGAGCAACTGCTGCGTACAGCGGAGTGTCAGACGCTATTCGCCGAGCCGCGCTTACTACACTTCACTCACAAGAGTCGCGATGCGGAGTTGCTCAGGAGCAGCATGGAGCGTCTGACATCGGAACTTGCTTGGCAGGCGCCGGGACATGCGGCGGCTGTTGAGTCGCAGTTCCTCGCAATTTTGGTGGCGCTGTTACGCCTTGATGTGGGTGATCATAGCGACCGGCGTGTGCGCCGTGGACATCAAGCCGAACTCGTGGCGCGCTTTCGTCAACTGCTCGAAGCCGACTTTCATTCAAACAAACCCATGGAAAATTACGCGCAGACCCTCAAGGTGTCCGCCACTCGCCTACGCACCGCCTGTGTCGCGGTCACCGATCGTTCACCACTACAACTGGTGCAAGATCGCCTGCTGCTGGAAGCCAAACGCTTGCTGCTCTACTCCAACATGGCGGTCGCGGAAGTTGGTTATTACCTCGGGTTCGACGATCCAGCCTACTTCACTCGGTTTTTTACCCGCGCCACCGGCTTGTCGCCGCGTGGCTTTCGTCAGAGAAAAGCAGTCAATTGAACTGAGATAGAAATCAGAGTCGCCGATGTATAACCCACCATGCCCACGGTGAATTAGCATTCTTTATCCGTCTAACGCATCGTGTGTTGCTCCAGCGTCGGCATAATTTGCGCCGACGCCGGAACATGGGCAGTCAACTACCCGTTATGGGGAACCTTGTAGTAGTCATAGGCCTGCTGCCGATAGGCTAGCTCATCATCTTTCACCAACTTACGCGCACTTCTGCCAGCGTGACGCGCTGGCTGTACAAGGCCGGCTGAATGAGCGGCCGATCGTGAATACCCGCACTAACAAGCGCCACATCATAGTCCGCCGCAGCGGTGGCCATGCCGTTCTGCACTGCCACCACGCAGCCCGTAGCAATGTTTCCTAACGAGTGTTGCCAAGCACTACCGAGGTCGGCAATAGCGTCGTGGGACGCTTTCTGGGTGGAGCCACCGACCCCGATTACCCCAAGGCAGAGGGTGCCGATAACGGCTATTAATTCTTTCATTAGCTGCCACTCCTGACTACGAAGTTCGGCGTCAAGACTCAGTAATGTCCCACATCCACACAAGTCGCGATCACCGCAACGCAACGTAGGAAAACCGGAGGTCCCTACAATTAATCTAGGCTCTTTCGCCCAAGCATTATCGTAGGAAGCGCCGCACAGCCACCCAGCGTAGCGACCTATAGGCGCCGCATGAATCAACACTGACAATCTGGCTTCCCTACCCATGGCGTATTGGCATGACGTCCATCACCGTGTTGACGATGAACATTCACAAGGGTTTCACCAGCTTCAATCGTCGCTTTGTTCTAACCGAACTGCGTGAGGCGGTAAGGCATGTCGGCGCCGATATCGTGTTTCTACAGGAAGTGCTGGGCGCGCATGCGTTGCACGCGAAGCGCATTGCCCATTGGCCAAGTCAATCACACTATGAGTTTATCGCCGATTTAATCTGGCCGAACTACGCCTATGGACGCAATGCCGTGTATCCAGAGGGCAATCATGGCAATGCGCTGTTATCGAAGTTTCCCATCACGCAACATCACAATTTGGATGTATCGGTAGCAGGCGACGAGAAACGCGGCATGTTGCATGGCGTGATACGCACACACGGAGACCATGGGGATCTGCACGTGGTCTGTGTACATCTCGGCCTGAACGAACGTCATCGCCGCACTCAGTTGCGACAACTCGCCACTACAGTGCTGAACGACATACCCAGCGATGCGCCGCTGGTAGTTGCCGGCGACTTTAACGACTGGCGCGAACAAGCGCATGAGTATCTTTTGCAGCACGCGGGGCTTAAAGAAGTATTTGTCGAGGCACAGGGCGCGGCCGCTAGAACCTTTCCGGCACGCTGGCCGCTACTGCGACTGGACCGCATCTATCTGCGTAATGCGCAACTGTCACGACGACTGCTGCTACCCCGCAAACCATGGTCGCATCTTTCCGATCATGTGCCGTTGGCAGCGGAAATTCAGCTATGACCGTGTACAACAAGCATAAGAATCCGGCGCTGGCCAGTGACCGCAACAGCTTTGAGCTGCTGGAAAGCGGCGAACAGTATTTTCCCGCCGTGTTCGCGGCCATCGGTGACGCGCGGCGCGAAATATTCATCGAGACGTTCATCCTGTTTGACGACGCGATTGGACGTGCGTTGCAACGACAACTGATTTCCGCCGCACGGCGTGGCGTGTATGTCGATCTGACCATTGATGGTTATGGGTCACCGGACCTGCCTCAGTCGTTCGTGCAACCGTTGGTCAGTGCCGGCGTGCGGCTACACATCTTTGATCCTCGGCCTCGACTATTTGGACTGCGCACCAACATCTTTCGTCGCCTGCATCGCAAGATCGTGGTCATCGACGCCACCATTGCCTATGTCGGCGGCATTAACTATGCAACTGACCAATTGGCCGACAACAAACCGAATGGCAAGCTGGATTTTGCCGTGCGAATAAGCGGTCCGCTGGTTGCTGACATTCACAGTTTTGCGAGTCGCCAGGCGCAGCTATTCACCAACCACAACCGGCGCTGGCAGCGCGCTGCACGCCATGACCGACACGCTATCCACCGCGACTCCTCGGAGTTCGTCATCCGCGACAACCATGGCCATCGCAATGACATTGAGCGCCGCTATCGTGCGGCGATTCACGCCGCCCGTACCGAGATCACCATCTGCAATGCGTATTTCTTTCCCGGCTATCATCTATTGCGCGCGCTGCGACGAGCAACGCGGCGCGGCGTGCGCGTCAATCTCATCCTACAAGGCACGCCCGACATGCCCGCGGTGAAGATGTGGGAGAAATTGCTGTATGCCCATCTGCTGCGCGCAGGCATCACCATCTTTGAATATCTGCCACACCCCTTACACGCCAAGATTGCCGTGATCGATCAGCACTGGTCGACAGTGGGCTCAAGCAATTTAGATCCACTCAGTCTGTCCATGAATCTCGAAGCCAATGTCGTGATTCGCGATCCACATTTCAACCAGGTGTTGCGTACTCGGCTGCAACACATCATGGATCACGATTGTCAGGTGGTCGGGATTACTGGTGAACCACAGCGGCGAAGCATCTGGGAGCCTCTGCGCCAAATGCTGGTATACCACCTCACTCGTCGCTTCCCGAAGTGGGCTGGTTGGCTACCGGCCCATGTGCCGGAATTGCATTCTATAGACCGTTCACGTCATATCACACGCCGGCTGGAAGAAGTTGCGGACAGTCGGAGCTCGCAGTGAGTACAGCACAATTTCCGGTCTCCGCTCGCTGGCGACTCGCAAGTCGCTGGCTGCCGCTCGTACTAATGGCCGCGGCAGCTGGGCTGATCATCTATAAAGCTCGTAGCATTGACTGGACGACTGTGGCAGTTGCGGCGCGCGACTATCACCCAACCACCCTGCTGCTAGGCACAGCATTAGCCGCAGTTGCTTATGCCATGTATGCCAGCTTTGATGTGCTCGGTAATCGTTACATCGATTCGCCGATTCGCTCAGCACGCGCGGCGGGTATCGCGTTTGTCAGCTACGCCTGCAACCAGAACTTCGGCGCTCTGCTAGGTACGGTGGGGCTGCGGCTGCGGTTGTATTCCAAGCTTGGCTTGGGTTATCCAGATATTTCCAGAATTATTGTATTAAGCGTCATCACCAACTGGTTGGGTTATTGCGCGCTAGCCGGCACGCTATTCGGCTTTGGACTGGTCAGCGTGCCAACCGGTTGGGGGATCGGCAACAACCTGCTTCAAGCCGGAGCATGGCTGCTGTTGCTCGCCGTAGTCGGCTACCTTGCAGCGTGTGCATGGAGTCGTCAGCGCACTCTGTATATCCGCGACCAGCGCATTGAACTGCCCGCCCTACGACTAGCAGCCAGCCAACTGGCAGCGTCGACGCTGCACTGGCTGGCAGCAGGTGCCGTGCTGTATGTGCTGCTACATGCCCAAATCGATTTCTTCAGCGTGCTAGGCACCCTCCTGCTGACCAGTATCGCCGTGGTGATCGCCCATATACCGGGTGGTATCGGCATTATCGAAGGGGTATTTGTGGCTGTGTTGTCGCCACGTATGCAGGTCGCAGAAATTCTGGCCGCGGTGCTGACCTTTCGCGCCATTTTTTATCTCGGTGCTCTACTGGTGGCTGGGCTGGTTTATCTCGCCCTGGAGACGAATGCACCAGCGACCGCGCTGGATAAAGCGAGTAAGGCCTAATAGGCTTCCGTCTGTGGGAACGTGCATAGGCTGCGTACTCGCCTGTGCATAGGAACGGTTGAGGGTGTGTAGTGGTGCTTACGGCATCACCGGCGATACGTAGGTGAGCGTACGACCCAGCCACCACACCATTAACAACACCACCGGTAGATGCACGAGAAACTGTACAAAGGTAAAACCGATCAAGTCGCGTGCACGCAAACCCAGTATGCCCAGCACCGGCAACATCCAGAAGGGATTGATGAGGTTGGGCAATGCTTCAGCGGCGTTGTATATCTGCACGGTCCAACCCAGGTGATAGTGCAAGTCGTTGGCGGCCTGCATCACGTAGGGCGCTTCGATTAACCACTTGCCGCCGCCGGAGGGAATGAACACACCCAGAATCGCCGAATAGATACCCACCAATGGTGCAAACGTATCGGCGGTAGCAATAGAAGTAAATGCAGCGCTAACGACATGCGCAAGGTTAACGCCCTCGGCATTGGTGGCAGTGGTCATCAATGCCGCCATCGCACCCAGAAATGGGAACTGAATCAGGATGCTGGAGACGCTTGATACACCACGCGCCACCGAGGCTAAAAAACGTTTTGGTCGCCACTGCAACAACATACCCACCATCAAGAACAGCAGATTGTAGGTATTGAGATTGGCAATGGCGCTGACAAAACCCTTGGTGACGAACTGATCGATCAGCCACGCCAAACCCAATGCGGCGATCAACAGCGTTAACAGCGGCGAGTAATCCAACCATTCACCCGGACGCTGGCGGGGTGGCAAGCGGTGGTCGGTTTCATCGACGCTCACACCCAGTTGCTGCGCGGTTTGAGTACGCTCGCCGCTAGGCGCGGAAGCCCAGGCGATGTAGGCGCTTAAGATCAACAACACCGCCGCCATGAACATCGATTGCCACAGGAACAAGGTTTGCGAGAACGGAATGACGCCGGTGACTTGCAGCATGGCCGCCGGCATGCTGGCGGGATTGGCTTGGAGCTGCGCTGCCGAAGACGATAGACCCAGCGCCCATACTGAACCACAGCCCAGACATGCTGCGGCGCCGGCGGCGCGATAGTCCATGTGCAGCGCTTCGCGGCGCGCCAGCGCGCGTGCGAGCAGACTGGCTAAGATCAAACTCAAACCCCAATGCAACAGCGAAGACACCATGCCCACCACCGCCACCCAGGTCACTGCACCCGCTGCCGACTTGGGCAACATCGCCAACCGCTGAATCAACTTGGCTGCCGGCGGTGAATCGGCAACGACATAGCCGCCGATAACGATGAAGCACATCTGCATGGTGAAGGGAATAATGCTCCAGAAGCCATCACCAAAACTCACCGCCACTTGCTTGGGCGTCACGCCGATACCTAGCGCACAAACCACCAGCACGACGACCGCCAACAAAGCAAACGCAAATGCATCGGGGAACCAACGTTCGGACCATAGGCAACACTTTTCGGCGAGCCG
>JANMSB010000240.1:0-1844 GCA_031388915.1 Pseudomonadota bacterium
CATACGCAATAAACAGCTCGTGATCAAGGTCGTGCACAACAGCAGGTACGGCAGCAGAATCAGGTTCTGCTCGTATAGCAATTCGGCAAACAACAGGAACAAAGCAATGAACACCAAAATGCTGTAGTCGCGCACCGCGCGTGATTCCAGCAGCTTCATGCCGGCCATCATGCCGAGTAGTGCGGTGCCGGCTTCCAAGCCATTCAAAGTGCGAAAGTTGGCGATCACTGCCAACATTGCCAGTAGTGCTAAGCCGTTACGCAACCATTTATTCGGCAACGCGCCGGCATGAATCTCGATCCACAGCCGCCAAACGGTGGCGCCAATCACACACAGCGGAATCCAAAACGGTAGATGTGTGACATGCGGCAGCAGCGCCAGCAACACCACGCCCGCTAGCATGCCCAGCGATTTAGCGGATTCGGGCCAAGCGTGAATCGCAAGCACGGCCCGTAAGGAACTGATTGATCCGTTGTTGGCTAGCATTCGGTTGGTGCAAGACTTTTAGCGTAAGACGCTTCGACTCCGCTCAGCGACCGGAGAGGCGTATTCCGGTCGCTGAGCGGAGTCCCACAGGGATGACCTTCGGCCTTCGAAGCGCTCCGAGTGCTTTCTCGATGACAGTTCACGCGCCACCCTGAAACAATGCCAACGCATTCAAACAGCGGCTGCGATGTGCCTCACTCAGCGCCGGCTCGGCAGTGAAGCCCGGCAACCTCAAACCATAAGCAATGCCCTGTTGATGACTGTCGATTACCCATCGACACAGACGCGATAAGCGTGTCTCGTTATCCAAACCCGCCAATGAATCCCAGTCCAGCATGCAAGTGCTGATGGATGCGCCGGCATATTGCTTGACCATCAGCCCTTGTTCGCGTGCATAGGCTTTCCAGGCAATGCGCTTGGGCGAGTCGCCGGGATGAAAAGTGCGCAGACCCGCGAACTCTTCATCGCCGCGTTGCATGTCTTGCGTGTTGCGAGTGTCGAACTGGGTGGGTGGTGGTGTGTTGCTGCGTTCGCTGGGCTTGGGGTAAATCAAACACTTCAACGGTAGATGCAACACTGTCCAGCCGCGAAACAAACCGAAGGGATAGCGGGTGTTAATAGTCAGTCTGTCGATACTCAACCAACCGCGGCGCTGACTGGCAATGGGCAATTGCAGCAGGCTCTGCGTACTACCAGCAACTTGCACCGGTTCGGCTTGAAACACCTGATCGTTGAAGCGCGCCTCGGCTTGCAGCCCTATCCGCAATTGCGGCGAAGGGTTGTTAATCGCCAGTTGAATCTGCGCCAACTGTCCGGCAAACACCGGCTCATTAGCCACGCTCGAAATACGCAAGCCCGCCAGATTGCGATGCGTGTGATGCATGGCGACGAAGCCCAACGCCGCCAACAAAAACGCCAGCATCAACGCCAAGTTGTTGCCGTAGTTCATGCCGCCGATGCCCATTGACACCACCGCGACGGCATACATCAAGCCTAAGCGAGTGGGCAGGATATAAATGCGTCGATTGGTGAGCTCCACCGGCGACACATCCACGCCATGCCGGCGTTTCGACCAGTTGCCGATTCGGTGGTGGAGGGTAGTGGTTAGGGACATGTTCGAGGATTGGCGAAAAATTTTCTTGAAGGGAATCAAAACGCTTCGACTCCGCTCAGCGACCGGAATACGCAGCTCCGGTCGCTGAGCTTGTCCCCTAGGGATGACCTTCGGTCTTCGAAGCGTCTTAAAGCTGTCTCTCGTGCGCGCTGTATCAGCAGTTAAGGCACCGCCACCGCCTGCAACACATGTGCACCAATCTCCGCCGGCTTGTTCAATGCCGCATCTTCCGCTGGCGCGAGAC
>JANMSB010000252.1:0-2316 GCA_031388915.1 Pseudomonadota bacterium
CGCTGCCGGTGGAATGATTGTAGGGGCGGGTTTAAAACCCGCCTTTCCGGCATATTTGAGGGGACGGGTTTAAAACCCTCCCCTACAGGTATTAATGCTTCGCTTCGCTCAGCACTTTCTGCAATTCGCCGCTGTTGTACATTTCAACGACGATGTCGCAACCGCCAACCAATTCGCCATTCACGTATAGCTGCGGAAAAGTGGGCCAGTTGGAATACTGCTTCAAGGCGTCGCGTAAGTCGGGCTCTTCAAGAATATTGACTGAGTCGAACTTAGCGTCCACGGCGGTTAAGGCGCGTACGACGGTGGCCGAAAAACCGCATTGCGGAAAATCGGGCGTGCCCTTCATGTACAACAACACCGGGCTGCTGGAAAGCTGGGATTTAATGCGCTCAATAACGTCCACGGCAAGATACCTCTTTGACAAGCCGTTGAATTATGGGGTGGGCAAGCCTATTCTTCAATGGTTTCGGTAAGACTTCTGCCCTGCACCATGCGGGAAAAGCCTAGGCACTGTCCGAGTGTTCAACGCAGCAACAATCACCAATTATCGCGGCCACCGCTCTGGGGAGACTTTTTATTTATGAATCCACTTAATTCCGTGTTGGGGACCATCGTCACTGGCGTGGTTTTGGTCATCGTCCTGGCCTTGCTCATCACCGGCCACGGCGCGGTACTCACTCAACTACACATTGATCGCTGGTTGCACATCATTTCGGGCGTTACCTGGATCGGGCTGCTGTACTACTTTAATGTGGTGCAAGTGCCGGGTCTGGCCGCGGCAGCAGCGGATAAAGGCGGCCCGGGCGGCGCAGGCATTACTAAGTACGTCGCACCCCGAGCACTGCTGTGGTTTCGCTGGGCAGCGGTCGCCACCTGGGTTACCGGTGCTTATTACCTGATGATCGGTTATGGCGATGCCTCCACCATTCACAAGGCCTTCGCACTCGAAGCCGGCTTTCGCACCATCGGCATCGGCGCCTGGCTAGGCACCATCATGTTGTTCAATGTCTGGGTATTCATCTGGCCCAATCAGAAAAAAATACTCGGCATCGTGCCCGCCACCGACGAACAAAAGGCCAAAGCCCGTAAAGTGGCGTTGCACGCATCGCGCACCAACTTTGCGTTGTCCCTGCCCATGCTGCTGTGCATGGCCGGACAAGGCCATGGCTTGGTGTTCTAACCTTCGCGTACAATTGGCAAGCAGAATTGGCATTCATGGAAACCCGGCGTTTGCCGGGTTTCTGTTTTGTGCAGCACGAATAAACGATCATGACCACTTTTAACTTATCTACCGAGATACGCCGCTCCGTGGATCGCGCCCTGGCCGAAGACATCGGCTCCGGCGATCTAACCGCCGAGCTGGTGCCGGCCACTACCCGCGCCAGCGCCACGGTTATTACGCGCGAAAAAGCCATCGTCTGTGGCCGCTCGTGGTTCGACGAAGTGTTTCACCGACTCGATCCGAGCATTGAAGTCGAGTGGAACTACATGGACGGCGAACGTGTAGAGGCCAATGCCATGATATGCCGCGTGCGTGGCCCGGCACGGCCATTGCTAACCGGCGAGCGTACCGCGCTTAATTTTCTGCAAACCCTGTCAGGCACCGCCACCGAAACCCGCCTCTATGTCGACGCCATTGCCGGCACCGGCTGCAAAGTGCTGGATACACGCAAAACGATTCCTGGCCTACGGCGCGCCCAGAAGTACGCCGTGATCTGCGGTGGCGGCACCAATCATCGAGTGGGTTTGTTCGACGCCATTCTGGTCAAGGAAAATCACATCATCGCCGCAGGTTCGATCGCTGCCGCAGTGGCGCATGCTCGCACTGCCGCGGACGAATGTATGATCGAAGTCGAAGTAGAGAATCTCGACGAGTTGGAGCAAGCGCTGGCGACCGACATTGATCGTGTGCTGCTCGACAACTTCACTAACGAGGATCTCGCCAAGGCGGTGAAACTAAAAATCGCGCGCAAGGGTTACAACGTACAACTAGAAGCATCCGGCAACGTTACCCTGGAAACTATCCGCGACATCGCCGGTACCGGCGTGGATTTCATCAGTATTGGAGGCCTGACCAAACATTTGCGCGCCATCGATCTATCGATGCGTTTTGAGTTTCAAGGATAGGAAAAATGCTCTTTTCGGCAGAAGCTAATATGCCGAGCGGCACCAAGCGATGACCTGAGTGTGAGGTGAGGCAGAGACCGAAGCCGTTAGCTTTCGCAACTGGTCTTCAGCATCAGAGCCGCTTGATAAAATGAGGCATCAGGAGAACAAAAAAAGAGGTGTTGGAACCGGGCGTGCAAAACTAAG
>JANMSB010000429.1:0-3659 GCA_031388915.1 Pseudomonadota bacterium
GCCCGCGAAAAAGAGTTGGCTTCGGCGAAGAAGGATTTAACTGCCGTTGCGCCGTTGCGTTCTGAGTTTCTACAAGTGAACTATGCCAAGGCTGCGGATCTGGCGGAGCTGATCAAGGGCAAGGGCAATTCGTTGATGTCCGAGCGTGGCAGCGTTACGGTCGACGCTCGGACCAATACGCTCTTGCTTCAAGACACTTCTGAGAACCTCTCGGAGATACGACGTCTCGTCTCTACCCTCGACATTGCTGTTCGCCAAGTATTGATCGAAGCCCGGATCGTTATCGTAAACGATAACTTCAGCAGGGAATTGGGCGTTCGACTGGGAGCGACAGGTGTCGCAACGAACGGATCAGATGGGCTCTATGCCGTAACGGGAACAGCGGCCGGTGCTGATACTATCGTTAGTTCTGGACTAACCAACCTCACTAACACGGGCTCTCCCTTTCCGGTAACGACACCCGATGCGTCTGATCGCTATCTCGTCAACTTACCGACGTCTACCAACGCCGGAAGTATCGCCTTGTCCATCCTCGGTTCAGATTATCTGGTTGACCTTGAGCTATCTGCTGCACAGGCAGAAGGCCGCGGCGAAGTCGTATCCTCACCCAAGGTCATCACGGCAAACCAGAAGGAAGCCATTATTGAACAGGGTACGGAAATTCCGTACCTGCAAAGTTCATCTAGCGGCGCTGCCACAATTTCTTTCAAGAAAGCAGTGCTTTCACTGAAAGTAACTCCACAAATTACTCCGGATGATCGTGTGATTCTGGATCTAACCGTAACCAAGGACAGCGTGGGGCAGCTAGTTCAAGTCGGAGCAGTCGGGACGAGCTTGGGTGGGTCCGTTCCGTCAATTGATACTCGTACGATTAATACGCAAGTCTTGGTCAATGATGGCCAAACCGTCGTACTAGGTGGAATCCTGGAATCCGAAAAGCGCGATACCGAAACCAAAGTGCCGCTACTAGGCGATATTCCTGTGCTGGGTCATTTGTTTAAGACTACGACGAAATCCGACAACAAAGACGAGCTGCTGGTGTTCGTAACACCAAAAATCCTGCGCGAGGGCAGCGCTGTTTATTGATCTGCCCTGCAATATGCCGCGATAATCGTTTATTGATTGCGGCATCCGGATAGCAGTTGAGTGTAACGGCCGCCAAAAGCGGCCGTTATTTTTAAATGAACACCATTCCCAACATTTTCCTCGTCGGACCCATGGGTTCGGGCAAGACGGCGGTCGGCAGGCAGTTGTCGAAGTTGCTGGGCATGCAGTTTTACGACAGCGATGCTGAGATCGAGCGCATTACCGGCGTCGATATTCCCTTCATTTTTGAAAAAGAAGGCGAGGCGAAATTTCGCGAACGGGAGGCAGAGGTGATTGACGGGCTGACGCAGCTCAATGGCATCATTCTGGCGACGGGTGGGGGTGCGATTCTGGCGCCTCGGAATCGGGAATATTTGCAATCGCGGGGCAAGGTGGTGTACTTGCGTACCTCGGTGGAGCAACAGCTTGAACGGACCAAGCATAGTCGGCATCGACCGTTGCTACATACCCAGGATCCCGAACAGCGTTTACGCGACTTGTTAAGCATTCGCGCACCGCTCTACGAGTTGATCGCCAATGTTGTTGTTAGTACTGACCATCGTCGCGTGCCTACAGTGGCGGCGGAGATTCTCAAGGGCTTGAACCTCACCCATCCCGAAAGTTTTGACGAACAGGCGCTTGATGAACACTGACGCTCACAAGGTTCAGCAACTCAGCATCGAATTGGGCGAACGCAGTTATCCGATTCTGATCGGGTCCGGGTTGTTGCACGATGCTGAACTACTTAAGAAATACATCAAAGCCAACAACTTGATGGTCGTTACCAATGACGTAGTGGCGCCGCTGTATCTACAACAGCTCAAGTCGGCGCTGGCCGGCAAGCACCTGAGCGAGATCGTGTTGCCCGATGGCGAACACACCAAATCTCTCGAGACTCTTGCCAAGGTATTCGATGCATTGATTGCGGCGCGCCTGAATCGCGACGCCGCCGTGATCGCCTTGGGCGGCGGCGTGATTGGTGATATGGCGGGATTTGCCGCAGCGTGTTACCAGCGCGGCATTGATTACTACCAGATACCTACCACCTTGTTATCACAAGTGGATTCGTCAGTCGGCGGCAAGACGGCGGTAAATCATCCTGGTGGTAAGAACCTCATCGGCGCTTTTCACCAGCCGCGTTGTGTGATCGCGGATATCCAAGTTTTAAATACGCTTCCCGACCGCGAGTTACGCGCGGGCCTCGCGGAAGTCATCAAGTATGGCGTGATTCGGGACCCAGAGTTTTTTGCCTGGCTTGAGACCAATGCGGTTCGATTGTTGGCGCGCGACCCACAGGCGCTTACCTACGCCATCAGGCGCAGTTGCGAGGTTAAAGCTGAAGTGGTGGGCATCGACGAGCGAGAGCAAGGCCTGCGCGCCATTCTCAATCTCGGCCATACCTTCGGCCATGCCATCGAAAATGCATTGGGCTATGGCGAATGGTTGCATGGCGAGGCGGTAGCCACGGGCATGTTATTGGCTGCTGAGATGTCCATGCAGCTAGGCTGGTTACCGCCACCTGATTTTCAGCGTGTGAAAAAACTATTAGAGGCCAGCGGCCTGCCGATTCGCGCACCAAATATCGGCGCGGCAAAAGCACGTGAACTGATGGGCATGGACAAAAAAGTCCTGGCGGGTCAATTGCGTTTGGTCTTGCTACAAGGATTGGGCAACGCCGTAGTAACCGCAGACTATCCACCCGAAGCGCTGCAGACTACGCTGCAGCAGAGTTTTGGTTGATGCCTATGGGTGACGCAAATAGCACTGCTGCGCTGGCTGGTTACGCTGCTCACGATACGCAAACTCGCGGCCGTCGATTTGCCGAGCAGGTACCAACGTATCGCAGCGAGTACCAACGCGATCGAGATCGCATCATTCATTCCACTGCGTTTCGCCGTTTGGTTTACAAGACCCAAGTGTTCGTCAACCAGGAGGGCGATCTCTATCGCACCCGGCTGACCCATTCGTTGGAAGTAGCGCAGATTGCCAGAACGATTGCTGCGGCGCTTCACTTGAACGAGACGCTAACCGAAGCGATCTGCTTAGCGCACGATTTGGGTCACACACCTTTCGGTCACGCCGGACAGGATGCGCTCAACGAGTGCATGCGCGAGTATGGCGGGTTTGAGCACAATCTTCAGTCGCTGCGCATCGTCGATGAACTGGAAGAGCGTTACGCGAATTTCAATGGCCTTAATCTTTGCTTTGAGACGCGCGAGGGAATCCTCAAGCACTGCTCGCTTAACAAGGCAAAGCAGTTGGGGGATGTAGGTGAGCGTTTCATTCGGCGTGAGCAACCCTCATTGGAAGCGCAGGTCGCCAATCTTGCCGATGAGATTGCGTACAACAATCACGACCTAGACGACGGACTGCGTGCCGGCCTCATTTCGATCGAAGACGCACAACAGACCGATGCCTTTGTAATGCAGCATGCGGCAGTGTTGCGAGTCCATCCGAATCTAACCGGCCGACGTCTGGTGCATGAGATCGTGCGCCGCTTGATCAACCATGTGGTTACTGATCTGATCGAAACCAGTCGTAGCGAAATTCAACAGATAGCCCCGGCTGACATT
>JANMSB010000371.1:0-3876 GCA_031388915.1 Pseudomonadota bacterium
AGCAGGCATTCCGAGCGTCATTCCCACCGAGATGTGTTATCTCGGCTGGCAGGAGTCGTTGGAATTTCTGGCGAATTTGGTCGAACCGGAGATTCCCGATTAACTGACTGGTTGATTCACTAAACAAAAATGCTCAGTAAGGCGCAGGCGTTACCATGGCGTAGCCGCCTGCGGTAGCAAACGATCTTATGGCTTGGCGTCGGCAAGCGACGAATTCGGCGATAGCGGTTCCGGTATACGATTGTTCACTGCGGGTATGGATTGCAGATAACTGAAGATCGCATCCAGGTCGGTATCGGTGAAGTGTTGATACCACGCGATCGGCATAGGCGGCAGGAGGGCGCGGCCGCGACCCATGTGGCGCCCCGTGCGAATCGTGTCTTTGAAAGTACGCAGAGTCCATTTGCCCAGGCCGGTTTGTGCATCGGGGGTCAAGTTGGCTGTAAAGCTCACGCCCCAGGGACCCGACCAAGCAGTGTTGGTCGCGGCAATCGTCGTCATCCACGGGCCTTCGGGCAACTTCGGCGCTGGCGTCATCGTCATGCTTTCGGGATGACCCGACAACATGCGACTCATATCGGGTTCGGGGCCGTTCGCGCCCATCTTCAATGGTGTGTGGCAGTCGTGGCAGCCGGCAATGGTCACGAGATACTTACCGTGTGCAACTTTGTCGATGCTTGCTGCGCTGTGATAGTTTTCCGCTGCCGTGGCCATGCTGGTGGCGAGCAACAAAGCGGTAAGTGGCGTGGTGGTTAAGGTGCGTCGGTTCATGGCGTGATCTCCTGGTGTGTGGGCAAGTCGTGTTGAATCCAGCGTTCGATGAGGGCGAGTCCTTCCGCATCGACGCTGTATGTGCCGATGGGTGGCATTTGAATTAGTGGATTGCGTGAGCGTAACCGCAACACCAACATGCTGTTGTCGGGTTGACCAGGGACGATGCGTTGAGTCGGCGTATTGGCGCTGCTAGCGCGAAACCGACTGGACACACCGATCAGTGATTGCAAAATATTGCGCGAACTCAACGCACCTTTGCTTGGGTCTTGCGCTAGCGCCAAGCCCAATGGCGCCAGTGGTCCGGCATCGTTGTGACAATGACCGCAGTTGCCATGCAGATAGCCTAGTGCGGCGCGCTCAGTGGGTGTTGCGGCGCTAATACGTGGTGGCTTATCGAGAAATTCGCGCGGAAAATTTCGCAGCAACCCACGTGCAACCAATGCGCGCAGATCAAGCTGCTGCGTGCGCGCAGGCTCGGCATGTGGCGTGTGCAGATCACGATCCGACGAGAGTTGTAATGCGCCGATCCCCAATACGGGCACGGTGGCACCTTCGTGACAGGCGCGGCACTCGGCTTCAGAGGGAATCGAATAACGCGCACCGGAAGCTGTTGTCAGTGCTTTGACACCGTTTGTTGGCGCGAGCACAGCATCGCTGCCATCTTCCTTCCATATGTAAGTGGCGTACTGCCACGAACCATCGGCGCGACGTTCAATGTAGCGAGTTTCGATGCGCGATCCAATGCTGAACTCCTTCCACAATCGCGTGCCCGGCGGAAACTCCCAGGCCTCCGCGTGTGCAGCATCGATTGAAGTACCGGATGGCAGGTGCAACCAGCGGCGTTTTTCGGCGCCATCGGACCACAACGGATACTGTGGTGAGTAAAACAAATTCTCTGGACCGATCTCGCTGGTCGAGCCGGCAACGAACAAGTCGGTACCGCTCAGGTAGGGCGGCAGCGATGTGCTACTAGGTTCGCCAGCGCTCAGCGCTGTGCCGAGAGAGACGGCTGTAGTGAGGCACAGACGGATGAAGGTGTTCATGGCGGTAAGGGGGATGACGCAATGGTGTTGCCTACTTCATCGCCGCATCGACCAAGGCGCGAATCGCCCAGCGCTTAACCTTGCGCGCCTCTGCATCGTCCAGTTGCAGCACATCCTTGCATACCACCATTGCTTCGGTGCCGATGATGATCGCCAGCGCCTTACTCAAATTTTTCAGCGCCGCTGGTTTGAATTGAGCGCGTGCCGGTTCAAGCGCGGCTTCGATCAGTGGTGTGCGGCGGTTCTGCCGTGCGGGCATCTCGCCGTCCTCGGCATCACCCTTGATGCCTCGCTGCAATGAATTCACCAGCATCATGCGTAGTGAGGTTTCATTGGCGAGTATCATGTCGTGCAGCGTGTTATCCACGCGCTCTAATCGTGCCACTGGGTCGGCCGGCGCACCGGTTCGAAACAACTCCACTGCTGTTGGAACGGCAACGTCCAGCGATGCTTCCAGCAACAAGGCGTCCATGCTCGGGAAGTAACGATAGGTTGTGGCCCGCGACACCAGTGCCTCCTGAGCGACTTCTTCAAGGCTGGGTTTGCGCCCTTGCTTCATAAGATTTGCCGCAGCCTCAAGCAGCGCCTTGCGGGTGCGCCGCTTCTGGTTGGGACGTCCGGCTTTTTCGCTGTTGGCCATGGTTAGCTCTGCGGCAGTTGTTGAATGATGGCGGCCAGATCAACCCACACGTTTTCGCGCCTAATGTCGCCATGCGGTGCGAACTCGACGATATGCAGCAGGCGAAACTGCAGTGGGCGATTCTTGCCGACCAGGCCGAATGGTGTTCCCGGCGCTTTGCCGCTCCACAGCGATTCATCCACCAGGAAGTTCTCGCCATACAGGCGCCTTAGGGTTTGCACTTTGCCGCCGGCTAGATCGGCGAATAACGCTTCGTAAAAAGGCCGCGCATTGTCGCGACCATGAGTGGGGCCGGTAGGTGCGCCGACAATGTCGTGCTCCACATCGGGCGTCAGGGTGGCCAACACGCCTGCGACGTTGTCCTGGGCTTCAAAGCCGAAATGCTCGTCAATTTTGCAGTCCATTGCCGCGCGGGTCATCGTCGTGGTCGTTTGCATAGTGAGTCCTCCTGTTGAGTATGTAGGTACTATAATGAGACATTAGTATCATTACAAGATGTATTGCTCAAAATTTTCTAGCAGGCGACGGACGCTCCGGTCGGATACCCCCGTGCTGGCATCGTTCACCACTCACTCTGCGCCGTTCTCAAGGTGCCTTACACTCCAAAAATATTCGATGGCATTGTCGGAACCTGTCCCCGTGGTTCGTCTTTAAAACGTCCAAGGTCAAATTCGCTTTACCGACTTTCTTATGGAGATAGGCCGATGACCATCAACACAGCGATCACACTCTATGGCTTCGGACGCATTTTTCGACCGGTGATCGGCGAGACGCGCGACCTCAGGGTGCAATGGGCGCTCGAGGAAACCGGACTACCTTATCGCGTCCACGGCCTTGACCACACGGCGGGCGAACACGACGGTCCCGCCTACAGCAAGATCAGCCCGTTCCATCTGGTACCGGCCATCGATGACAATGGCTTCGTCCTCGCGGAGTCAGGAGCGATATTAATTTACCTTGCCGAAAAGGCCGGCAAGCTGATCCCAACTGATGTTGAAGGACGGATACGCGTCATCCAATGGTGCTTCGCGACGCTCAATACTGTCGAGCGGCCCATGCTGGAGATTCTGTTGATCGACAAGTTTGGCGGTGAGAATTCTGAAAGCCGACGGGCAGAAATGGTGAAGCAAGCTGGCCGCTGGCTCGACGGACTGGAGCGCCAGTTGGACGGTCGTGAATGGATCGCCTGCGACGACTTCACTGTCGCCGACATCCTCCTCGCTACCGTCTTGCGCCAAATCCGCAAGACCGATCTCATCGATAGTTATCCCCGGCTTAAAGCCTATTACGAGCGGGCATTAGCGCGCCCGGCCTGGCAGCGCACCCTCAGTCTCTATGCAGAGCGATTAGGCGTGACGGTTGCGGATATTTGTTGAGGCCATTCGTTGAGAATTGACACCGCCTCATCAGATCGTCCTT
>JANMSB010000382.1:0-2728 GCA_031388915.1 Pseudomonadota bacterium
GAAACGCGCCTTTGCGAGTGGCAATCCACAGTGTAGTTGGCATGGGCTGATCCTTATATTTGGCGTGCGGGACAACACTAGGCGCAACTATTGCGCTGTGGGCGAAGTCAGTCAACCCGATGAGTTGCGCTAAGGAAGGTCTGATTAATTGTCATTTCGAGCGCAGCGAGAAATCTTTCTTTGCTTGACTAGGTGCCACATCAGGCGCTCGCAAGATTTCTCCCTTCGGTCGAAATGACAGATACGGAATTAATCAGACCTTCTCTAACGTAAGCCATAATAAAGACGAATGAACACCGCCATTGCCGACAATCCTGACCACAAAATTTCCGCCGGCCCATTCGGGCAATGGCTTGCCCAAGCGCGTGCGGCATTGCGAGGCAATGGCGGCATGGACGTGCCCTGTGGCGATTGCGTGGGTTGTTGCACGTCGTCGTATTCGATTCTGCTGCGCCCGCATGACGCGGCGCTGGATGTGGTGCCGGTGAAGTTTCTTTCCAGTGTGGCGGGCATGGCGTATCCGCACGCCAAGATGAACCCGTTGGAGAATGGCCACTGCCCGATGTTTCAGGACGGCAAGTGTTCCATTTATGCCCAGCGTCCGCAGACTTGTGTGGACTATGACTGCCGCGTGTTTGCAGCAGCGGGTATTCAGACGGGTGACAATCGGCCGGTGATCAACCAACGCATCCGCCAATGGCGCTTCACGTATGAATCAGAGACGGATCGCAAGGCGCATGCGGCGGTGCGGTCAGCCGCCGCATTTGTCAGCGAGCATGGCGCGGTGTTCCCAGCCGATTGGTTACCGAATAATCCATCCGGCGTAGCCGTGCTGGCAGTGAAGGTGTACGCGTTGTTCTTGAATGTCGATCAATCGGCAACCAGCGATGCGGACATGGCCGCCGCCATTGTCAAAGTCAGTGGTGAGTTCGATGCTTCGGGCATGGCCAGCGATCAGTGCTGATATGCCCACTTCAATAGATTGGTCAATAGATTGGGCGCGTCCCTGGTACGCCTCGATTAGCGGTATAGCAGAACAAGTCATCGGCCACGCTAACTGGATGGCCGTACTCAATCAGGCGTGCACCGCACAGGCGCTGACCAATCAGCACAGCCTGCCATTGTCCTTTGTTGAACAAGCAGCCTTACCCGAAGGCACAGCCTACGAAGCTTTCATCAGTACAACCGGCAAGGTGCCGACACGCGATAACTTGCACGATTTTTTCAATGCGCTGGTGTGGCTCAGTTTTCCCAACATCAAGCGTCAGCTCAATGCGCTGCAAGCGGCGCAGATCGCCCACGCCGGCGTCGGCAAGTCACGCGGTCCGGCCAGAGATGCGGCGACTATCTTTGATGAAAACTGTGCGCTTCTGGTGGTGAGTGATACCGCGCAAGGCACAGCCTTGGTCGAGGCCATACGCAATCACCAATGGCGCAGTGTGTTCCTCGATCAGCGCGACGCCTTTAACCAGCATGCCGAGGTATGGTTGTTCGGTCATGCCTTGATGGAAAAGCTGGTGGCGCCCTACAAAAGTATTACGGCGCATGCATGGGTGGTGACAGCACCAGATCGTTTCTTTTTGATGACGTGCGACGCGCGTCGCGAATGGCTGGATGTGCATGTGGCAAACGAACTGACCGTGCTAGATGCGAATAACTTGAGCACGACCTGTTTTACGCCACTACCCGTGTTGGGTGTGCCTGGCTGGTGGCAGCCGCAGGATCGCGAGTTCTACGATGACGCCACTGTGTTTAGACCCAAGAGTCGTGCCTGACGGCTGAGGAATATCTGACTGGCGTGTCATTTCGAGCCCTTCGAAGGCCGGAGGTCATCCCTGTGGGACAGGCTCACTGAAAACCGCTCCTGCGTTTCCAGTGTTGCCGCCATCCATGGCGGTCTCAGGATAAGCTCCGCGAGAAATCTTTCCTTTGGCAGAGCGCGTGCTTTCAACTGAATAGATTTCTCCCTTCGGTCGAAATGACAAAAACGAATTAATCAACCTTTCCGTAAAAGCACCCGCTGGTGATTAATGTGCTCAACGAACGTGACCAGCACCAACCTTAGCCTCCCAGCTTGCCCTTAAGCTCATCCAACTCCCGACGCAGCTCGGCCACTTGTTGCTCAAGTTGTTCAATGCGCTCCACCGACGAGCTGTGACGCGGCTCGGCATCGATAGCCGCCACCGAAGTTGGCTCTGGAATCACCACTTCACCGCTGAGCAAATGCGCGTAACGCGCATCACGGCGATTGGGTTCGCGCGGCAGTTGCACGACGAACGGGCCCTCTTCGCGCGCTGCCAAATTGCGCAGCGCCTCCTCCACTTCGCTGACGTCTTTGACTTCCGCCATACGCGCGGCACGCGTGCGTAACTCACCAGGCGTTTGTGGACCGCGCAACAATAGCTCGCACAGAATCGCGGTTTCCACTGGCGAAAACGCCAACGAACCAAAGCCGGTGTTGCAAAAGCGATGTTGGTACTTGGGTACGCGGCTGCCGAAGCCGGAGCGGTCCAACACCAGGTGTTTGTAGGTCAACGACCCAAGTATTTCCTGAACGGTGCGCTCATCCAACTCCATGAGTGGATCACGATTGCTTTTTTGATTGCAGGCATTGGTCAGCGCATTGAGCGACAGCGGGTATTGATCCGGCGTGGTGATGGCCTTTTCCATCAGACAGCCGATGACACGGGCTTCGATGGGAGTCAGTTGAATAGTCATGGTGCGCTCT
>JANMSB010000406.1:0-3494 GCA_031388915.1 Pseudomonadota bacterium
GGTGGGTCATTGTTGGCTAAATCAATAGTGGACGTTAATTGAGCATCGGCTGGCGATTCGGCCGCTCCGGAGCTCAATATTGTTGGCGCTTGCTGCATGGCCGCATAGTCTGCCAGAAAGACCCTCGCTTGAAAATGCAATGCAATGGTCATCGTGGTGAAATACCCTCGTTAGATCTGCATCTTATTCAACTCACAAGCCCAAAATCGCCGTAAATGAACCCACTCCCCAATCTCGCATTGCTACAGCTCACCGGTCCGGACGTACGCAGTTTTCTGCAAGGTCAACTCAGCAATGACCTGGATGCGCTAACCACCGAGCAATCATTGCTGGCTTGCTGTAATTCGGCCCAGGGCCGTGTGCAGGCTGTGTTGCACTTGATCGAGCGCAGCGAAAGCATCGTTGCATTGGTGCCGAGCGCCATGCTCGATGCCACCCTCACCCGCCTGCGCAAATACGTGTTGCGCGCCAAACTCACCTTGCAAGACGCACGCAAGGTGTTGCAACCCTACTGGGCCGAGGAAAGCGAGCTCGCTGCGCAAGGATGGCCGGTGCCGCAGCGGCTAGGAGAACATCGCCAGCAAGGCGAAATTAGCGTGTTGCGCTGGCCGGATCCGATCCAGGCACGGTTCCTGGTTTTGCGTCCCGGCACCGCAGAGGCCTCAGACAACGCTGTCGAACAACGCTGGCAACTAGCGGATATTCGCGCCGGCCTGCCCCAGGTATTGCCGGAAACGAACGAAAGCTTTGTCGCGCAGATGCTTAACGTAGATGTACTGGGTGGCATCAGCTTCAACAAAGGTTGTTACACCGGGCAGGAAATCATTGCCCGCGCACATTTTCGCGGCGCAGTTAAACGCCGCATGTTCCGACTACAGGCGGCCTGCTCTGCCCCGACGCCGGGCACGCGCATCCTGAATAACGGCGAACCGGCTGGCGAAGTCGTGAGCGCCGCCAATACCGAGAACGGTTGTGAATTACTGGCCGTGCTGAGCTTGGCGCAACACACTGCGCCGTTGGTGTTGGCGGGCGAGATTCCGTTGCAGCTATTGTCCCTACCTTACGAGCTCCCGACGTCGGCATGAACCGAGCGGTTTACAACCGCGTCAACCGCCAACCTCGATAACCTCGCCCGATCCATGAATGCGCCGCTGCACCTGCTTGGGCTTAGCCAGCAAATGCACGTCGCCCGATCCGTGGATTTGCGCATCGATGCTGTCTTGCGGTGCGATATACACATCGCCTGATCCGTGGATACGCACACTGGCCGACTGCACCTCAAGCTTGCCGAAATACGCTTCGCCGCTACCGAAAATGGCAATCCGCGCACGTTCGGCATTGCCGCGCGCATTGGCCGATCCGGATCCATGGATCTCCAGCTCAATGCGTTGTTGCAACAGGTTATCCAGATTCAAGTCGCCGCTACCAGTCACTGCGGCACGCGTTTCGCGCACGCTGCCGCTGGCATGTGCCGAACCCGAGCCGGTCACATTGATATCGAGTACGTCTTGGTTCAAGCCCGCCAACACCAGATCGCCGCTACCGTGCACACTCCAACGCGCCACGGCCGGCCCTACCAGCTCGATCTTCACATCACTGCCGCAGGAGTTGAACGAAGGTTCGAACTTAATTCTGCCGCCGTCCATACGCAGCCGAGCGAGCACATCCGCCGGCCCCGTTGCCACGGCTCGCCATTCCGGCCCCACCGTGAAATGCACCGACCCTGGAATGCTGATTTCAACCGCATCGCCACCACTCCAATTCAGATTGCGCGACGTTGTTACCCCGCCAGCCTGCGCAGTGCAGCCAGGAAAGCCGGCCAAACTATCGATGGACGACGTCCCCGCTATCAACAAAACGGCACTGAGCGCACCGGCGATCGAACCCACAATAGCCAGAGTCTTGTTCATACGCTAACTCCCATGCAGTCCACTACAAAACAGCATAAAACCCATCTCGACATTGGTTGCACCCTACAATTTGTCATTTCGACCACAGGGAGAAATCCTTCCGACATCAAAAACAAAATACTTGCTGAACTAATGGAAAGCTTTCTCCCTTCGGTCGAAATGACAGCCGTGGATGGCAACTACGTCAACGGTCTACTCACCACTCACACCAACGATGCGCCCTTAGGCGTTCTCACCACCACCGTGCCGGCAATCTTGTCGTGCCAGGCTTGCCGCTCGGGATCGAACGCAATCCAGATGAAGCCCAAGCCCAACGCAATCAGCGACAGGAAACAACTCAGCGCACGCACGATCACGGTCGGCCAATCCAACTCACGGCCATCCACTCGCACCACTCGTAAGTTGAACAAGATGCCGCCGATGGTGGTGCCCTTGAGCTTCCACATCAACGCGCCATAGACAGCAACACTCAGCAACAGAATGTTATCGGCGTCATAGATCAGATTCAGGATGAACGCCACCAGCGCCAGATCCAATAGCAGCGCACCCATACGCATCCAGAAGGTGGCGCGCGGCAAACTGGCAGCGTCGTTGATGGCTTCTTGACTCGTCGCCGTTCCCGCCGCAGGCGGTCCGCTTGATGCAGTCGCTGCAGCAGCATCCGCTGCGGCGTCACGACCGCCAGCGAACGCTGCCTGCGATGCCGTGTAATTCATCTGGTCACCGGCGCTGGGAGCAGGCGCTGCACCGGCTGCTGCACGCGTGCCACCATGCTGACGTTTGTCTTTGAGGATCAAGATCAGCGTGTACACCACCACACCGAAGCCGATGAAGCCCAGCAGCTTGTACACCAGGAAGCCCACTACCGGCACCAAGTACAACGCGGTCACGATCACACCACCGATCAAAGTCGCAACCGCGGCATGTGCCAGCGCACCGCTGGTGAACAAGCCTGTGACGCGCCGCCCCAGCCACGCCAACATCACCAACTTGCCGAAGAACCCCAGACACAGCAGGGCAATACCGAGAAACGGAATCACCACAATGCCAATCAGCGTAATGACCAACAAAATAAACAGAATCGGTGTTGCCAACGCCGCCAGCAACGCCGCCAGCAGTGAATAGCCGGGGGACTCTTCCAAGGTCGTCACGCAACGGTCCACCGCGCGCGGCGACATCAAGGCGGTGAGCACATAGAAAAACAATGACAGTAACGCGAGCGCCCAAGCCCACCCCAATCCCGGCGCGATGGCCAGCGGCCGCCCATACAACAAACAGTTGTCGATCCACGACCGCAGCCAAGCGAAACCAATCTTGGGGCCGAGCGACATACCTTGTACGCCGCCGCGCACCACTGCTGCGGGATCGCGGCTTACTCCACCACCCACCGCGACCAGTTCACCGTCGATAACAGCCTGTGGGCCTAACTCCACATTGCCCATGACCGCCACCACATCGTGGCCAACGCTGTTATTGATGTAGACGTTGCCCATGACGCTCACCACATCATGACCCACCGGGCCGGTAATGCGTGAATTGCCCAGCACCGTCACCACATCCTTAAACACCTCGCCTTCACTGGTG
>JANMSB010000447.1:0-1705 GCA_031388915.1 Pseudomonadota bacterium
CCGGAACGGCTTATCCCGGGCGCTGAGCGCCGTCCACGCGTCTTGTGCGGTAGGCATGATTTTCCAGTCGGATTAATAGTGGTGATTCAACTTACTTCACTTTCATGCCCGGCAGCGCGCCGCTATCGGGTGACAGGATGAAAATTTCCTTGCCGCCGGTTTTGGCGTTGGTCTTATCGTCGAAGCTTGCGGCCATCACCATGCCTTCTGAAATACCAAAGCGCATCTTGCGTGGTTTGAGATTGGCGAACACCAACGTCAAGCGACCGATCAATTGCGAAGGCTCATATGCGGAACGTATTCCGGCAAAAATGCTGCGCGTACCCAGCTCGCCGATGTCTACAGTGAGTTTGAGCAATTTGTCGGCACCATCTACTAGCTCGGCATTGAGTATCTTGGCGATACGCAGATCCAACTTGGCGAAGTCATCAATCGTGGCTTCGCTGGCGCTGCTTGTCTCGCTTGGTGCGGCGACGCTGGCCGGCGCCGGCTTGGGTGGTTCATTAGCTTGCTGATTGGCCGCCAGCATGTTTTTTACTGCCGCTGGATCGATGCGCGTGGCCAGCGGCTCATAGACATTAATCTTTGCGCCCAACAGCGGACGTTGCACGTCATCCCAGTTCAGCTCGTTGCTACCTAAGAACGTTTCAGCCTTGCTAACCAACTGCGGCAGCACTGGCTTGAGCAACATTACCAGGACGCGAAACAGGTTGATGGCCTGCGTACACACGCCATGGACTTCGGCGGCTTTTTCGGGATCTTTTGCCAACAGCCAGGGTTTGTGTTGATCAATGTACAGATTAGCTTTGTCTGCCAGTGCCATGATCTCGCGCATGGCAGCGGCGTAGTCACGGGTTTCGTAGAATTCCGCAATCGTCGGCAGCTTGTGCAGGAACTCTTCATACAGCAGTGGTTCGGGTAGCTTGATTGCCAAGCGATTCTCGAAACCGCGCGCGATGAAGCCCGCACAGCGACTGGCAATGTTGACCAGCTTGCCGACGATGTCCGAGTTCACTTTGTTGACGAAGTCATCCAATCCCAAATCCAAATCATCCAGGCCGGAGCCCAGGCGCGAGGCGAAGAAGTAACGCAGAGGTTCGGTGGGCAGGTGCTCCCGCCAACTGGTCGCGGTAATGAACGTACCGCGCGACTTGGACATCTTCTCGCCATTGATGGTCAGGAAGCCATGCACATGTACGCCGCTGGGCGTGCGAAAGCCCGCGCCCTGCAACACTGCCGGCCAGAACAGCGAATGAAAATACAGAATGTCCTTGCCGATGAAGTGATATAGCTCGGTGGGACTGCCGGGTTTCCACCACGCCTCAAACCCCCAGCCGTGTTTACGGCATAGATTGAGGAAGCTGGCCATGTAGCCCACCGGCGCGTCTAGCCAGACATAAAAATACTTACCGGGATGCCCGGGAATCTCAAAGCCGAAATAGGGCGCATCGCGCGAGATGTCCCAATCTTTCAAGCCCGTCGCAAACCATTCGTCCAACTTGTTGGCGACTGAATCCTGCAAGGTGCCCGAGCGTGTCCATTCGCGCAGCATGGACTCAAAGTTGCCCAGCTTGAAAAACAGATGATCGGATTCGCGTTCCACCGGCGTGGTGCCGCTGACTACGGAGATCGGATCTTTCAACTCGCTCGGCGAGTAAGTGGCGCCGCACACTTCGCAGTTGTCGCCATATTGGCCGGGCGAGTT
>JANMSB010000440.1:0-4055 GCA_031388915.1 Pseudomonadota bacterium
CGCCAGTTGGCGGTGGAACGCGGCTGCGGTCGCTTTGAATGGTCGGTGCTGAACTGGAACCAACGCGCCATCGAGTTCTACGAAAAGATGGGCGCCCAGCGGATGAGCGAGTGGACGATTTGTCGGCTGGCGGGGCAGGCGTTGTCCCGGTCATGAAGCGCGCTGTTAAACCTGTTAGCCATGCGGTGATTCAACAGGAATCCCAAGTGTAACAGGCACTTGTACGTTAACTCGGTCCGGTGTTAACTGGCACCTATGTTGTTAACAAGCATGTTTAAGACAAGTTAAGGCCCAACGATGAATTTGAAGCCGATTTCTTACTTCCTATTAATTCCCGTTCTTGCTGCCGCTGCTGAGCAGGCGGTGAATCCAGAAGAGATAAAGGATTACACGGAAGAAAGTGGCATAGGTTGTACTCAGAGCATTCCCGGCAAGGAAGAACTCATACATATTGTATGTAAGTCAAAAATTTCCGCTCAATCAGCGTGGAATGCATCTATGTATCGTGCAAAGTATGCTTGTGAATCTCAGCTCTTCAGTATGTTTTTTAACAAGCCCCCACGCTACCAGTGGAAAACGGGATATTTGGCGCCCAAATTGAAATCAAGTGCAAAAAGAGGCCTTAACAAGGCGCTCAAGCGGACAGCAAAACGCTGTGCGTTTTGTTCCCTCCGCTTCGCTACGGCTGCCGACTTAGCTTTGCGTTAGACCTCAGACGACTATCGCCAGCATCACTGCCGTTTTCAATGCCGCTGCGCCGGCTTCTTGTCAATCCGCGTCTCGGTATGCATCACGCACCGCCAGTCGTCGCCTTCTGATTGAACCCAAGTAGAGGTGTCCGCCATCTCCTGCGTCGTACTCTTTGCATTGCCGCGGGTGGCCATACCCTGTTTGACTCGGTAGGTCAGTACTGCCGTTGTGTCGTTCGGGAATACGACCTCGACGTCGCTGAGTTCGAACGAAGTCAACACCATGGTCCCCTGCTCCGCCATCTTGCGATAGCCGGTGTGATCAAACTTCATGGCACCATGCGAACTGACCATGAGGGCAGGCTCGCTGAGCAACGACACCGCTGTGTCGGGGTCTTGGTCAACCATGGACTGCCAAAACTTGGTTTCCAAGTCGATAAGCGTCTTGCTGGATGTGCGCATGAAGTGCTCCTAGTTCGTAGGGCGACCATCTTGCGCGGCGCCGTGCGTTCAGCGATAGGACAGTAGATCATCAGCCGGTAGTGTTAGTCCTACGCCGGTCATCACAAACACACTGAGGCCTAACCATTCGAGGTGACAGCGGTTGTGCCAGTTGAGGGAGAGGCCGCATTGCGCCGGTAGAGGCGGATTGGCATTCGTGTTATCTAGATAAACAGAAACGCAGCAGATAAGCATGCAACGTAGAGGAGACCGACCGATGCGAAAGTGGATAAACGTCGTCGCCGTCGCGGCGATGGCAGTGACGATGACCGCCGTCGCGCAGAACAGTGCGAGTTCCGAAGCCATCATTCGCGCCGGCCTTGATCCGGCGAAGTACGCGGTCGGCGCGACCAGCGTCGTTTCGGTTCGCGCGCCGTGGACCGAAGCGGCGCGCGTGGCCTTCGCCAAGGTCGACCTGTTCAACACCGACGGCAATCTCGCCCGGCTTGGCCCGGGTGAGGAGGAGGTTCTCCCCGTTCCCCGGGCGCAGCTCATCTGGACAGCGGATGCGGCTACCGGCTACGTGATCGACTGCCTCGTCGCGGGCGACGCGCAGTCGTTCCTCGCTTCGCGGTTCGAGGGCGGGCGCGAACGGGCGAATCGGCGCGACATGCCCGTCGCGCGCAAAGGTGATCGCCTCTCCTTCTTCATGGAGAAGGGAACCGCCGGCAACGTCTATCTCCACAGCCTCGGCGCGCCGTGGGTGTTCAAGGAGTGCGCGATCATCGCTATCACCACGCGCTGAAGACATGCGTCTTCGCTCTGTACAAAAAACCTGGCGCAGGGCGGATCCTGGGTGCCGTAGGTTATGCGCCGCTGAATGGGCTGGATGTAGCCTGAGTTTATGGAGTCTCGACGGCCTATTGTCTCGGTAACAAAAACCGTTTGCCGCGATAATTCAACACCGCACCGTCTTGCGTGATTCTTTCCAGTATCGGGCCGTCGGTGAGGCTCTGGCCTTCGGTGTACTTGCGGGTGTTGATAAACGCAAAGCGTTCGGCGGGGACACTGGAGTAAACATGCACGTCCAGACGCAACGGTGGCAAGTTGAGCGCGCCGCTGCCGCCTAAGCCGTCTAGCGTGGGAATGTTATCGACAGTGCCGCGAATGTTGCCGGCGCTGTTGTTCTTCAACTGTGAGGCACGACTTTCCTGCGCGGCCATGGCCTGTTCCAGCGCCGTGGCGGGACGCACCATGGGCGGGCCGACTGGCAGTATTTCATTGTCCAAGGCTTCGGCGGTTTCATCTGCAACTACTACCTCGCTGCCGGCTTCTTCATCCAGCGGCCGAACTTGAGCGGTGCGTGGCGGTGAGATGATCGTGGGTGCTTGGGCCGCTGGTTGCTGAGCGGGTGCGACGCTGGAGGTGACGGCGCTAGTGGCGACAGGCGGTGCAGCGGGCGTGTCATCACTGCGCCACCACATCACCAGCAGCAAGATGCAGTTGAGCACCAGCAACAGGATGACCGCGATCATCCACACCGGCTGGCTGCGACTGCGGCGACCAAAGGGAATGTCCGCCACCGTCGGCTGTTGCTGACGGTCGCGTTCCTGTTCGGATTTTTTCAGGGCATCGAGAATGAAGCTCATGTTGGATTGCCCGCAGTATTGATCACCAAAGCAGGGGTCGTCGAAGCCGTCACCAAGTTTGGGCTGCCATCGCTGCTGACTGCGGCATCGAGTGCAATCTGCGTTTGCAGGCCGGCCACACCATCGGCATTCAAACGATGCGCGCGCTGAAAGTCGGCCAACTGGGCGGATAGACCATCGTCAAACACAGTGTTGGCCTTTTCCGGCAGCGGCTTGCCGGCCAGTCGCGCCAAGCTGCTGCGCAGCCACTGAATCTCATTGCCGCGCATGCCAACGCTCAGAGCACGTTGACCGGTGACCTTGGGGCGCCACAACAATAAGAAGTCGCCATTCCAATAACGTGACAACGACGCCAGACTCACCTCGCGTATTTGGCCGCCCAGAATCAGTCGTGCGCTCACCTCATTCACCGCCGCAACCACGGCTTGATGCGCCACGCCCTGGTCATCGCTCAGTTGCAAAATGGCCGGGCGATTCAAGCTGCGCAACAAGCCCCACGAACCTTTTTGATACACGCATTCCAGGCCTTGTTGCAGCGCTTGATCGCAAGCCCGGTCCGCAGTGTGATCGAATTGCGCGCCCCACAAGGCGAACAACGACACGAACGCCGCATCGGTGCCGGTGTCGGTTGGATATTCGCGCAATGCCTGTGCCGCATCCATGGGCACAGGTTCTGCTGGCTTGACCGGTTCGGGTTGCACAACGGGTGTCACTACCGGAGCTGCCGCCACTACGGGCGCAGTTGCAGGCCGCTGTTGCCACCACCACAACGCCAACCCTGCACACAGCAAAACACCACAGGCACCCAAGATGGTCCACTGCCACCAAGGCCGTGTCTGCCAACGTCCGGTCACTTCGGTGGCCGCCTTGCGCACCAACCCTACGCCGATTTCGTGTTGGTCCTGTGTGTAAGCACCCAACAGCGCGCGGTCGCAAATGATGTTGATCAAACGCGGCACGCCATGACTTACACGATGCACTTCGCGCAAGCTGCGTTCGCTGAAGATGTCCTTGGTGGCGCCGGCGACCTGCAAACGATGCCGCACATAGGCAGCGGTGTCGTCGCGGCTCAAGGGCGCTAGGTGATAGCGACCGGTGATGCGTTGCGCCAGTTGGCGCAGATCGCTGCGATCCAACAACTCGCGCAGCTCCGGCTGGCCGATCAAGATGATCTGCATCAGCTTGTGCGTGGCGGTTTCTAAATTGGTGAGTAGCCGCACCTGCTCCAAGGTTTCCGGTAGCAGGTTTTGCGCCTCGTCGATGATGACGACGACCC
>JANMSB010000441.1:0-6901 GCA_031388915.1 Pseudomonadota bacterium
GCATCGCCATACAGTGTGTAGTACTTGTTGGGATCAATCGTGCCCAGCAAGCTTTGCTTGTCCAACTTGGCCTCACGCGCCGAGTCGTAGGCCAAGGTCAACAGGAAATCGCCCTTGATGCGGCCCTTAGCGAAGAATGCGACACGGCCGTCCTCGCTGTAACCTTCGCCAACTTCATCGGCGGCAGCCGCTTCGAGGTTGTCGCTGATAGTTTTAAATGCAGCGGTGCCTTCGGCCAAACCGACCAGCACCCAATCGCGCGCCTGCGGTTCCAGCCACACGCGCAGGTCTTGGGTTTGACGTTCGTTGAAACGCAGATTGATCACCGCCATGCCGCTGTCCGAACTGGGCGCAAGTTCAATGCGCGCCAGGCCATCGTCATCCACCACAAATTGCGGGTTGCGCGGCGCGAGGCTGGCCAGTTGCTTGTCCTGCAACTGCTGCACTTCCAGCCAGCTTCGATATGGCGCTTCCACGCTGTAGCTACCCATCGTGCCGGGACGTGCCGGCTCACCGGATGCATCAAACATGCGCAATGCGATGATCGGATTGCTGCTGCCATCGGCGGTGAGCTTGGATTGTTCTTTCACCAATTCAGCGCGTACTGCGCCGCCGGAGTAATGCACGGCGCGTTCGACGCTGTCGATTTCGTTACCATCGGCATCGCGCACGATGGCCAACAAGGTGTTATCGCCGTCCTTCAAGTCCACACCGCGCCAGCGGCTCAAGGACAGGCTGTTGTCGCGCTTGGTGACCACGCCGTCGAAATTCAGTGCACTGACCGGCGCGCCGTTCAAACGTAGCTCCACGCTGTGACTGCTGGGGTGTTGAATGGCAATTTTTATGCTGGGAATGGCCGGCACTTCGTTAGCGGCCGGTCGCACCATGGCCATGCCGCCGGATAGCGCTTCAACATCAATGTCGGCATTTAAACTGCTGCGGGCCGCTGCTTTCACAGCCACGCTCTGCTGGCCTTGTTTACTCACTACCGCGCCGGTAGTGGTCAGCAGCGGCGCTTCGGCACGCGCACCGATGACGGACACCTTGCCCAGCTCTTTAACTCGAATGCCGTCGATGCTGATTTCAACGCGACGGTTTCTGGCCAGACTGGCGACATCATCGCCCGCAGCGATGGGTTCATCCGGGCCTTTGCCGGCAGTTTCGATCTGCCCATTACTTAAGCCCAACGAGTCGCGCAGGTAGTTAGCCACGCTGGCCGCACGCGCCTGCGATAACGCGTGGTTATCGACAAACAATTGCTGCTTGTGTTTGGGAATCAGATTCTTGTCGGTGTGGCCGACGACTTTGATGCGCAGGTTTTTAACGCCGCGCCAATCGGCAGCGAGCTTGTCCAATTGCGTTTGATCCGCAGCGCTCAACGCCGTGCCCATCACCTCAAAGTGCGGCGAGAAGCGATAGCTGGCGCTTTCGTAGTTCATATCGCCGCGTATCGCGCGATTCTCCACTGGCTCGCTGCGCTGGTTTTTTTGTGCAGGCGTATCGAACAGCAGCACTGACTTGATGCTGAAGCCGCCGGCAGCTTCCGGCTTAAGGCGTGTCTTGAAGCGCAGGCTGGGCTGCGCGCCCGCTGCAAGTTCATTCAAACGGAAGATCAGCGTGCCATCCATGTTTTGCGGATCGGCAATGGTTTGAGCGGCAAGCGTGGCGCTACCCGCAACGTATTCCAAGCCCTCGGGCAGCATCACCATCGCCTTGGTGTTGCTGATCGATAGCGCATCCACCTGCACATTCAAGCTATGCAGTAGTTCGGTATCACCGGCGATGCGGGTGCTCATGCCATAGTGAACCTGACCGGTTGGCGGTGCTTTTGACTTCAGCACGAAGTCGGCGCGCCACATACTGCCGGCGCGCAGATCGACAAATTGCGAATAGCTACGACCGGCATGACGTACGCGGTCATCGCACAATTGCGGCTCGAGTATGTCGGGCACCGTGATGGTATCCAGTTGCACTACATGCGAACCGGCCAGCACGCCCTCGAAGTGATACTTGCCTTCATCGTCGGTGACGGCGTAACGGCCGTCTTCCAGATAGACGCGCACGCCGGGTATGCCTTTCAAACCGGTGCTGTCTTGCTGGCAAGTGCCTTCGACCACGCGACCCAGGATGAACGAGGTATCGGTGAACAACTCGTTACGCAAACGAATGGTGGCCTGCGCCACATTCGATGCGGCACCGGCGGTGTTGGCAGCCTGGGCGCGGTTGATCAATTTTTCATCACGCGCCGCCACCGTCACTTCCACCACATAAGTGATCTTGAGATTGGCGGAAGGCGCCAGCGTGCCAATAGCAAATTGCAGATTGCGACCATCGCTACTGATGATGGGGTCGGCGATGTTGTTACCGGACAGGCGGGCCGAACCGGGCTGATAACGCAAACCCCGCGGCAGCGTGTCGGTCACCGTGACAGTGCTAACGGGAATACTGTCGCTGAGGTTCTGAACGCCCAGTGCGTATTGCACGAAATCACCGGGCGCCGCCGTGGTCGTGGTCGTGCTCTTGGTCACGTACAACTGCGTACCCGAAGGATCGAGCGGCACGTCCACCGCGACTGCGACCGGCGCCACTACTGCGAAAGCACCGCCGTAAGACGCCGCACTCAATGCGAACGGCGCGCCGCTAAGTAAGTTGAGGTCGGCAACGCTGCGCACCGATGGCGCGGTGTAGCCACCGGGCGGCGTGATCTCCAACCGATACTGACCCGCAGCCACCAACGGAAAACGAAATACGCCGGGCGGTAGGTTGTATACCGTACCGCCACTGTCGGTGACGGCATTACCGGTGGTCATCTCCGCCGGATAGCTACTGGCGCCGTTGTCGCCAAACACCGTGGCCGGCGCGCCCGTGCCGACATTGATCAAGCGCACGCGCGCACCGTTCACCGGCTGGCCGGTAAACGAATCGAACACCAAGCCGAACGGATCGACCAACACCGAGGCAGTGCTGGTGTCGGTGTTGTTGTAGACATCCACATAGCTGGCGGTAAGTTCGGTATCGCGGTCCACTTGCAACAGACAGTCGCCGCTGTTGGCCGTAGCGCTGTTGCGGGTTTGTATGAAGCCCACGAACACACCGGTGTTTATCCCGGTCTCGCGCAAGCGCAGCGTTTCCGTGTCGCCGATTTCGCTGATCAGCGTGAGATCGGTGGTATCGATGACCGAGGCATCGCGATTCTGGTCGGCATCGGTCACTTGAATGAACAGCGGATCACCGCCGTGTACGGTTGGCGTATTGGTCAGCGCCAACAGTTGCGAAGCATCGATGGTGCTGCCGTTAACGAAGCTGGGATTGGCCAAGGTGGTAAAGCTGCCGGCCAGCGAGCATTGCGTCGGTCCGGCGGTGGTGGTTTGGGTCGCCGAGCCCGCGTTGGTAAAACGCAGCACGCTGACGTTCGAGACACTGGGCATGGGCGTCACCGTGGCGGTCACGGTATTGCTGGTGACGGTTTCAATGCTGCCGACGCTCGGTTGGGTGAATTGCACCTGCGCGGTGTTGCTGATCACTGTGCCGGGGTCCGCCGCCTGGGACACCAGCGGCACCCAAGCCAGCGCGGCCATCATGGCCAGCGCTTGCGCCGCTTGGTGGATTAATTTTCTAAACGCACGCAAAGCTTCGGACGCAGCAAAGACGCGGGGCTTATTCAGCCCCGCGCCTCTGTCGTCTGCAGAAGCTCGTCGATTGTTACTGCGTGGTCTTTTTACTCTTGCAAAAAGATACGCAGAGATCCATGCGTGCATCTTCTCAGTAGCCGTTTAGTTCACGGTTACGTTGAAGGTTACGGTTGCCGTGCCGCCGGCAGCCGCCACAGTACCCGCATTCACGCTCAGCGAAGTCACCGGCGCGCCAGTGGTAGTGCCGCCGTCCACATCGGCAATATCCGTCAACGCCGCGGCATTCAGCGTCATGCTGTTGGCCACATAAGTGGTGTTGGTGGGGATGTTGTCGGTTAACGTCACGGCCGTGGCCGCTGCTGCGCCACCGTTGGTCACGGTAATCGTGTAGCGAACCACTGCACCCGGAATCGCTTTCGGATTGGTCGCGCCGTTAACTGGATCACTGACCACCACTGCACTCTTCACCACCGACAAGGTCGCGGTGCTGATGGTGTAGGTGTTGGTGTCGACTTCCGTACCGTTGTTACCGGCGTCTGCGAACACAATGTCCACTACGGCGGCCGACTCTGCGCCCACTGTCGCGGTCGAGGTGGTAGTCGCAGTCAGCGTCATGTTGGCGAGATTGCCGTTGACCACCGTGCCTGGAATCGTAGACACGATCAACACGTTGATGGTGGTGTCACGCGCAATAGCAACCGGCGCGGCTACCAACGTATCGACACCGGCGTCATACACACCGACGGTGCCCGCGTCCAAGTACACGGCAAAACCAGTGGTGTCGAAGTTGTCGCCTGCCAAGTTGGCGGCAGCCAGGGTGAAGCTATCCGTGTCGTTACCGGTGTTGCTAACGGTAAACGGCAAACCCACGTTAGCCGCGCCCGGAACGGTGGTCACACCCGCGCCGTTGGCCACGGTCAAGTCAACCTTCTTATCGACCTCAAACGTGGTGGTATTACTGTTGATGGCGGTTTGGGCAACGGAGCCCACGGTGTAGTTGACCGTCGCGATGTTGCTGATGTCAGTGCCGGCCGTGGTTTCGCCGGGTGCGGCGAAGGCGGACTGATAC
Source organism: Pseudomonadota bacterium (assembly GCA_031388915.1). Taxonomy (GTDB): domain Bacteria; phylum Pseudomonadota; class Gammaproteobacteria; order Steroidobacterales; family Steroidobacteraceae; genus CAILZL01. The sequence goes on from JANMSB010000441.1 coordinate 4,702, forward strand.
AAGCTCACCGACGACAGTGCAAGTACAGCGAGACTGACTCGCTTGATCTGCGCTGTGAACGATTTCATTTAAAAACTCCTGCAATTTTTGACGATAGTCAGACTTCGATGACCCGCGCCGGCGTCTGCCAGACCAGCACGGGGTTTGCCTTGCGGCAAATGCGGTTAGCGGTTATTTCACCGTGGCGCGAAAGCGCACGAAGCCGGATTGACCGGCGTTGATGGCGGTGCTGTACACCCAGCGAATGCTCTTGATGTCGTCGGCGCGCGGTGTGCGGGTGGTTCCGTCAGCGTTCTTGATGGTGAGTGCGTCGAGCTTGGCGAAGCTCTTGCCATCCAACGAGTAGGTAATGTCGGCGCCGACACCCATGGCGGAATTCATCACATAGGTCATGTGTTCCGGCACCGGGTTATTAACCACGACATTGGTCGCCGGTTTGTCACAGACATTCTTCGCCGTGATGGTGTAAACCACTTCATTGCCGGGCACGACCTTGCCGAGTGCGGCCAGCCGAGTGGCTTGCTTGCCTTGCGCGTCCGTGTAGGTTTGTTCCATCTGCGCTTCGTTTTTCAGTTCGATGCAGGGCTTGGCAGCGGTCTGCGCCTGCGCCCCTGTTTGAACGGTGAGCGCAGCCAGCAGCAACAGCGATAGCGCGACGCGGCGATGGCTCAGTAATTTGTTGATGCTCATGGAACGACCCTTCTTCATGATGGTGTGATGTCAGCGAATCAATTGATGGTGACGGCGAAGTTGATGGTTTGCGCACTGCTGGCTGCGGTAAGCGTGCCGAGCGATACCGAAACTTGTGCGGTAGGCGTGTTGATGTACTGGCCCGCATCGGCATCGGCGCCGTCGGTAAGCACCACACCATTCAGCCTCAAGCTGCCCAGTTGATAGGTGGTGTTGGCCGGAATGGCATCGCTGAGTAGCGCCGCATCGGCCGTGCCCGTGCCGCTGGGCGTCACCACGATTTGATAGGTGATGGTGGCACCCGGCACTGGTTGGTTGCCGCCGAACTGATCGGTGACGGCTTGCGACTTGACCGCGTTCAAGGTGATCGAGCCAGCCACATACGCGCCGTTATTATTTGCGGTGCCACCGGTGGTGCCGAGCATCGCATCAGCGCCACTCACGCCTTGACCGGCGAACACCGTGCCGGGAGCGCCGGTGCCGGTGAAGGCTGCGGCATTCACTTCGCTGCGGCCGATGGCGCCATTGCTCAAACCGGTGGGGATGTTGTTCACCACCAGCACCACAATCGACGCATCGGCAGTGAGCGTCGGATCGTTACTGCCCGGCACATACAACGTATCGCCGGGCGATAGACCGGCAGTGCCGTCGCTATCGAAGTACACCGAGTTAGCGGCCAGTACCGGATCGAAGTTGTCACCCACCACCGTGCTGTTGGGTGTCAAACGAAACTGCTCGGGACCGTTGCCGGTGTTGGTCACGCGAAACTGCAACACTTGGTTGGCCGCGCCAGGCGCCACACTGACCGAGCTGGTCAAGGTTGCAACATTGACGTTGATCATTTCGGCCACCGTGAGCGTGGTGGCGTTAGACGTGGTGGTCAGCGGCGTGCCGCCGATGTCGTAGCTGATCTGCGCGGTGTTCTGAATGGGGGTGCCTGCGGCGGTGCCGGCTGCATGGCTGAGCAGGGGTACGCACGCCCAGCCGACCAACGCCAGTAGCCACAAACGGTTCGGACGACACATGTAAGAAATACCAACCACACAACCTCCGCGCTTAAGGGGTCGCTCGGTGGTTCGGGCTTACTCGCAACTGTCTTACCTACTATTTCGGCAATTCAGTTAGGTCATTCCCTTACGCCACCGGCAGTGAGGTTGGATTTTTGTCATATGCAGCGAAACCGTCGTGAGGTGCCTCTCAATTCGCCAAGCCAGCCCTCAAGAATTGCGGTGACTTGTCGAGAGCGTCGCGCTTTTGAGGCACTTGAGTCCCGTGCCCGTTGGAAAGTGTGACTAACTTGGCTTCACGCGAAATTGGACTCGATATGCTGGCCGCGTTTAGTCCAATCCCTTACGAAATAGGATCGCGGCCGACAAATTCGCCAACAAGCAGCCTCATGAGACGCCTCGCCCAATTCATCGCCCCGGCCATCTCCTTGGTCATCGCGCTGGTCATGTTGTGCAGCCTGGTCGGCGTGGCACAGGCCACGCCGATTTCGCGCTATGCCCGC
>JANMSB010000501.1:0-2379 GCA_031388915.1 Pseudomonadota bacterium
AGACATGGCGAGTGTGGACATGGGATGACGACACAGCGTAGCTGTTAGGGTCTAGCGGCCTTCCGCCGTCATCTTGGCCAGACGCTGCTGCGCCAGTTTGGCCGAGTTGCTGTCTGGAAATTGATCTGCCACCCGCGTAAGAACAACGCGCGCTTCTTTGAAATTCTTCAGCTCATAGTAGGTATAACCCAACTTGAGCAAGGCATCGGGCAACTTAGCGGAATTGGAATAGGTATCCAGCACTGTTTGAAAAGCACGCTGTGCCTGCGCGTAATCCTTTAAGACGTAGTGCGCTTCGCCCAACCAATACTGGGCATTGTCGAGCAGGCCGCTTTGCGGATAGGTGGTAAGGAACTGCGTAAACGCCGTCGCTGCCTCACTGTACTTGCTGTCCTTGAGCAGATTGAACGCGGTTTGATAAGCATCGCGATCATTGATTTGCGGCACGGCATTGCTGCTGGCTGTCGCCCGGCCGCTTTCCAGCGTTTGAATGCGTTTTTCTAAATCTGCATAGAGATCGCGTTGTTGAGTGCGCACAGTGTCAACGCCATGCTGCAGTTCTTCCAACTGGCCGCGCAGGGCGCGCAGCTCGTTTTGCAGAGCATCGTCTTTCTGCGCCAGCTCGAGCAGGCTTTGATTATTGATCACCCGCTCGATACGCAGCACCCGGCCATCGACTTCCGTCAATTTTTGCCAGGTGGGGTCTTGCTCGCGGGGCGTCGCACAAGCAGTTAACCCCGCACTGCACAGCACCACGCCCAGCAAACGCAGCGTGTTAACTGACATACGGTTGATATAACTGTTCATGCGGCGCTCGCTCATACGACCCCTAGTTCGACCACTGGCTCGACCCTTGGCTCGACGCCGGCTTAGTAACCGAATTCGACGCGGCGGTTCTTGGCGTAAGCCGATTCATCGCTGCCTTCCACGGCGGGGCGTTCCTCGCCATAGCTCAGCGTGGTGACCTGCGATTCGGTAACACCTTGCAGCAGCAAGGCGCGACGCACGGCTTGTGCACGACGCTCGCCCAGCCCGATGTTGTATTCGCGTGAACCACGCTCGTCGGTATTACCTTCCAAACGCACCTTCAAGCCGCTGTTGCTGGACAGGTACTTGGCATGCGCCGATACCACAGCGCTGTACTCGGGCTTGAGATCCGAGCTGTCGTACTCGAAGTAAACCACCATGCCAACTTGCGCCAGTGCTTGCTTGGCCAGTTGCTCAGCCGTCATTTGCTGACCGCCCTGGCTGGTGGGAGCTTGGTAACCGGAAGTACCGGTACCGGTGGGCTCAGTGGAGGTTGCAGGTGTCGATGTCACCGGCGCGGTTTTGCAACCCGCCAACAACACCATACCTGCCATCAGAACAACCATCGACGCAATGCGCATGTGCAAATCCTCAATAAATAAATTCAGTAAAACCAAAGGGGAACAAAAGTTTTCAATCTTCAATATTGCCACAGAGCCTCGCGGCTCGCAGCTTTGTTTCAGGTTGCTAGACCACTCATTTTGCCGGCAACGGCCCCCACACCGGCTCGCGTACGTCGCCACTGCTCGCACCCATTTTCTGCTGCGAACGACCGTCATTGGAAACCAGCGCCAGAATGCCTCGGCCACGATCCTGAGTGGCATAAATCAACTGTGCGCCATTAGGCGCGAAGCTGGGGCTCTCATCCTGACGGCCCTTGGTCAAGACCTGCATGGCATTGCTCTTAAGATCCAAAGTGGCAATGTTGAAACCACTGCCGGTCTGGGTCACCAATGCCAATTGCTTGCCGTCGGGCGACATACGTGGACGGGCGTTGTACTTGCCTTCGAAAGTAACGCGGCGGGGCGGGCTACGCGGGTCGTTCGCGTTGACTTCGTAAATTTGCGGCGAACCCGAACGATCCGACGTGTAATAAATTTTGCTGCCGTCAAACGACCAAGTCGGCTCGGTGTCGATGCTGGGGTCGAAGGTCATGCGGGTCAGCATTTGCGTCGCCAATTCCAAGGTGTAGACATCGACGTCGCCATCCTTGCGCGACAGCGTCAGCGCCAGCTTCTTGCCGTCGGGTGACCATGACGGCGCACCGTTGATACCGGCGCGCGCCGACACCTTGCTGCGCGTGCCACTGGCCAGGGACTGCACCCAGATGGCGGCCATTTTGTTTTCAAACGACACATACGCCAGACTTTGACCATCCGGCGACCACGCCGGTGACATGATGGGTTCACCGGAGTTGGCAATCACACGCGGATTGGCGCCATCCGAGTCGGCCACCGTCAATTTGTAACGCTGACTGGGCGCTCTGCCTTCCACATTCAAGTAGGCAATGCGGGTCGAAAACACGCCGGGAATACCAGTCAGTTGCTCGTAGATCAGGTCGGCAATGCGATG
>JANMSB010000039.1:0-14846 GCA_031388915.1 Pseudomonadota bacterium
GATACTTGATGCGCCGTTGTTTTATTTTGCCGAGGCCTATCATCAGCAGTACCTGGCCAAGAATCCCAATGGGTACTGCGGTCTAGGCGGGACAGGGGTGAGCTGTACGTTAGGCTTACCAGCGGAAGGTTAATAGTCGGAATTGAGCGTAGAGTCACCGGCTGATCACGGCGGCGGCTCTACGCTCAATTCCGACTATTAACCTTCCGCCGGTAAGCCTAGCGTACAGCTCACCCCTGTCCCGCCTAGACCGCAGTACCCATTGGGACTCTTGGCCAGATACTGCTGGTGATAGGCCTCGGCAAAATAAAACAGCGGGGCATCGAGTATCTCCGTGGTAATTGCAGGGTAGCTGGACTTACTCAACTGCTCCGCATATGCCGTCCGGCTTTGTTCCGCGGCCTGCTTCTGTTCGGCGTCGTATACATAGATACCGGAACGATACTGGGTGCCAAGATCATTGCCTTGTCGCATGCCCTGGGTCGGGTTATGCGACTCCCAAAACAGTTTCAATAGTTGTTGATAGGTCACCTTGGCTGGATCAAACACGACGCGCACGACTTCGTTGTGTCCAGTCATGCCACTGCATACTTCTTCGTAACTGGGATTGGGTGTGTAGCCGGCGGCATAGCCCACTGCGGTGCTAAACACGCCCGGTTGCTGCCAGAACTTGCGCTCTGCCCCCCAAAAGCACCCTAGGCCAAACATGGCGAGTTGCATGCCTATCGGATAGGGCGGCAGCAATGTATTGCCGTTGACGTAGTGCCGAGCCGGCACCGTCATCGCTTGTTCACGGCCGGGCAAGGCTTCGTTGACGACAGGCATACGCTCTTTGCGAGATGATTTGAACATGTGATGACCTCTGTCCCTGTCCCTTGTCGAAGGGGTTGTGGCTAGCAGCCTGTCGGACTTAGGTGATCGTAGCGAGGCGAGTGGATAATTGAGGACAGTTTTTTGATCGTTTGAGGCGAATAGCCGTAGCTATTTAACGAGAACGATCAAAAAAATGGACCAATTAGACACCGCCGCAGTAGATCAATCCTAAGTCCGACAGGCTGCTAGGATAGCACCCTCCATTCTCAAACTGCCGACGCCGCCCCCATGTCAATCTGCCATCCACACAATCTGGTTATTCCACTCGATACCCACAAGCGCTTTGGTATCAAGGTCAAGGTCCGTGGTTCCGATCCGTTTCGTAACTTGGTAGGCAGCAACTGGAGTCAGGAACACTGGTACAGCAGTGCCGCCGAGCGTGACGCCGCACTGACCGGTATGAGTGAGAAATACGTGTATTTCCGGCCCGGCGACAAGCCCAGCCTGGATTTCGAGAAAATCGAACGGAATTAACTACTGTAAGGGCGGTTCGCGACCTACCCTCTTGAGCACCCGCAACTCAGTAGCGATGCTCGTCTGGGTTCTGCAAACGACCGATCAGATTGCGCAGAAAGACTTTATTGAAGCGTAGTTGGCAGGCCGCCGAGGCCTGTTCAATCAACGTCGAGCTGACTTTCATCAGGGTCAGGTCGGTGCCGGCCTGAATGGTTGCCAGGCGCTTGGCACCGCGCAGATAGCTGGTTTCGCCAAAGCAATCGCCCGATTCGATCTGCCCTACGCTGCGACCATTACGCATGACATCGGCAGCTCCGGAAACGATCACGTAAAAACGATCATCCATCTCGCCTTCCCGCACGATTTCCTCGCTGGCCTGATAATCCTGCCACTGACTGGCGCGCAGCACTTCCATGATCTCGGCGTGCGAGAAGTCGTGAAAGAACTTCAGGGTGCGCAAAATGGAAAACTGCTCCTGGCGATCCAGCTTGGAATACCCCTCGCGCAAGCGCTGATGCACGCGCGTCAACTCCGCGGCGAATTCCAAGCCGTTGCGATAGCGCTTGGCCGGCTCCTTCTGCAAAGCTTTGGCTACCACTTCCTCAATGACTTCGGGCACGTCAGGGCGCAGTGTATGAATGGGCGGTGCGGTCGCGAACACGATTTGGTGCAGTAGCTTGGAAAGGTTACCGCCACGGAAGGGACGAAAGCCGGTCAACAGCTCGTACATCACCGCACCCAGCGAGTAGATATCCGAGCGATTGGTAATTTCTTCCGACTGCACCTGCTCCGGCGACATGTACGAAGGGCTGCCGGCGATGCCTTCAATTCTGGAGATGTCCGAATCGGCCACCAGGGCAATACCAAAATCGATAATGCGCACGTCATTGGACTGCGTGAGCATCAGGTTGGATGGCTTGATATCGCGATGAATGACGCCGCGACTGTGTGAGTAGTGCAGCGCCTTGGCGCACTTGTAAACAATCTCCACCACATCCTCGATGGGCAGCAAATTGTCGGGTTTGCAATAGGCGGCCAGCGTGCGCGCGCCATGCACATGCTCGGTGACGATGTAACAGTGTTTATCTTCCTCGCCCGCATCGTAAATCGGCAGGATGTTCGGATGCTGCAGCATGCCCACCATGTGCGCTTCGGACAGAAACATTTTACGTGCGACCCGGGCGCGATCATCGTCGCCGGACTCGATGTTGTACACCTTGATGGCCACGTCGCGGCGATAGTACGGATCGTGAGATAGGTACACCACGCCGGTACTCCCCCGCCCAACTTCCTTGATGATGAGGTACTTACCTATCTTGGTAAGCGGCTGGTGATCAGTATCGCGTACAGCATGGAGTAAGGAAGTTGGCTTCACGGGATCTCGATGAAACTATGTCAGAGCAAACACACTAGATACGCATAATCAGATGCAACAGGGCACATGAAAAAATCCCTGCGATGATGTCGTCCAGCATAATTCCGAAGCCGCCGGAAAGTCTGTGATCAGCCTCGCGTATCGGCCACGGTTTGACGATATCGAAAAAGCGAAACAGCAGAAAACCCAGCAATAACCAGCGAAACTGTAGGGGTATACCGATCATCGTAATCGCCATACCCGCAAACTCATCCCAGACAATCCCTGGGTGATCGTGTGTACGCAAACGTCGCGCGCTCTCGCCGCACACATAAATACCCAACACACACAACATAACGACACAACATAAGTACACCAGCAACGAGTAATGCATCAATCCGTAGACCAACGGCAGCGCCACCAAGGTACCCATGGTGCCCGGCGCTTTGGGACTCAGGCCGGAGCCAAAACCAAACGCAAGAAAATGCACAGGATCGCGCAACACCACTTTAGGATCGGCACTGAAACGCATTTCTTCAATTACCCCTCTTAATATTTATCAATCGCAAAATGATCGAAGCCGCCAGTCGGAGTACTAACGGGTTCACCACCGCTGAAACACTGCACACCACCAACCTCGACAATGCGGCCAATCGGTGTGCATTGCACCGACAAGTCAGCAATCGCCGCTTCCAGTTGTAGCAGTCTTTCGTACGGCACAGTGAACAATAACTCGTAGTCGTCACCCCCCGACAACGCACAGCGCTGTGCTTCGGCAGCACCAAAGGTGGCCAGCATTGCCGGCGACCGCGGTAAGGTTTCAAGATCCAGGTGCGCACCGCAGGCGCTGGCGGCGCATAGCTTGTTCAAATCGACCAACAAACCATCCGACACATCCATCGCCGCACCGGCAAGTTTGCGAATCCGCCGCCCCAACTCAATACGCGGCGTCGGCCGATAAAAACGCTCTAATAAATGTTGACGATGGTGCGGCTCAGCAACCAAGTCCGTTTGCAGCAACTGCAAGCCACCGGCCGCTTCGCCGGGCACGCCGGATACAAACACGACATCACCAGGTTTAGCTGCTGAGCGAACCAACCAACCGTCCGCCTCCACCACGCCGAGAATCTGCACGGAAATATTGAGTGGTCCCTTGACGGTGTCGCCACCCACCAACTTCACGTCGTAGCGCGCGGCCAATTGCAGCAAGCTGGTGGAAAAATCGGCAAGCCAGGATGATTCTGCGTGCGGCAGACATAAAGACAACGTGAACCAGCGTGGTATCGCCCCCATGGCTGCCATGTCGCTCAGGTTCACCGCCAGCGCGCGATAAGCAATGTCGGCGGCGCTGGTATCGAGTGGAAAATGCACGCCCGCAACGACGGTGTCTACCGCTGCCACCAGCTTGTAGCCGGCAGGCACGTTTAAGAGCGCAGCGTCATCACCAACGCCAAGCAGCACATCCTCAGAAGATTGGTTGGGTGTGAAATAGCGTTTGATGAGATCAAATTCGCTCAGAGCCATGGCACACCGTCTTGAATGTCAAACGGACTAAGCAGATCGCATCACGACCGGGACAAGCCCCATGTCGATGAGGCGCTGCGTTATCTTAGTGTCGCGATTGCTGTCGCTCAGCGGCGCGAATGTCTCGTGCCGCGCGATCTAGCAAGGCATTGATGTATTTATAGCCATCGGTAGCACCGAACTGCTTGGCCAGCTCGACCGCCTCGTTGACCACTACTCGATAAGGCACATCCAATCGATTCACTAACTCATACATACCTAGCAACAACACAGCGCGTTCGATGGGGTCCATTTGCACCCAGGGACGATCGGCAAATTCACTCACCCGTGCTGACAGCACTTGATGCTGCTCGATAGAGCCAGATAACAGCTCATGGAAATACTGAGGATCGACGGTCTTGTACTCATCGCGTTCAATAAACTGCGCCAGAATTTCCGAGAAACTCTGTTCGGTGAGCTGCCATTGATACAGCGCCTGCATCACACAACGACGCGCATAGCTGCGCGCGCGTGCCGGATTGACGCGCCCGGAGCGTTTCGACTTGCTGACTTCAGGTTGTGCGGAGTCATGCTTGGTATCCACATCAGTCATCTTCATTCGCCCTGCTCGAGACGCTTAATGAGATTAGCCATTTCGATGGCGACCAGCGCGGCCTCGGCGCCCTTGTTGCCGGCACCGGGCCCCGCGCGCTCCTGGGCCTGAGCCAAGTTGTCAGTCGTCAACACACCAAACACCACCGGCACCCCGCTGTCGAGTGCAGCACGGGTCAAGCCGCTAGCTGCCTCGTGACACACGTATTCAAAGTGCGGCGTGCCACCACGAATGACTGCGCCCAGAGTTACTACCGCATCGTAGCGCTTGCTGAACGCCAGCTTTCCGGCAATCAACGGCAATTCAAACGCACCGGGTACGCGCACAATCGTTACATTCTGTTCCGGCACGCCTTGCGCCTTGAACGTAGCGATCGCGCCACCCAGTAGCGACTCGACAATATCTTCATTGAAGCGCGCAGCGACAATGGCAAATTTCAGCGTACCTGCCGCAAGCTCGCCCCGATGACTATTGACCGTGCCCATGATGCTCCGAAAACTCGATCCCGTCTTTGTTTACTATCAGCCTGTTCACTATGAGCGCGCAGTATAGCTATGCGCCGGCGGCGACGCCGCCCTATTCCACGTAACTCACTGCTTTTCGTCGACGCTGCTGAGCTTATCGTCCGAACTCACCGTAGTGTCTGGTTACTTGAATCGGCTTGCTGCGCCCGCTCGAAATAGCGCGCAATGATATCGATCTCAATATTGACCTCAGCGCCCACTGCATACGTATTGAGAATGGTCACTGCCAACGTATGCGGCACCAGATTCACTTCAAACCACGTGTGATCGGCGGCATCCCCGACTTCATTCACCGTCAGGCTAACGCCATCGACGGTGATTGAGCCCTTCTTGGCAATATAACGCCCCAGGGTACGTGGTACGGCAAACCGCATTCGCACTGAACGCGCATCGTCATGGCGCGTTTGCACCGTACCGACACCATCCACATGACCCGATACGTAGTGACCCCCCAATGCGTCGCCCGCACGCAGCGCTTTTTCAAGATTGATATGTTGCCCGGCCTGAAACTGCTTCAGGCTCGTGACCTGCAGAGATTCACGTGAGACATCGGCAGCAAACGCATCCGGCCACAACTGGGTGACGGTCAGGCAGCAACCATTGACCGCGATGCTGTCGCCGAGCTGGACGCCATTCAAAAAACCTTCACCTACCGCAAACACCATTTCGGCATCGCCGCTCTTGGCGGTGACCGCACGTACCTTGCCCACTCGTTGAACAATGCCAGTAAACACAGTTACCTCTTCACTTGGTAGTGCAAGCGCACATCGTTGCCGATGCTTTGCGTATTCAGCAAGCTCAGCTCAATACGTTGATTCATACTGTCGATCAGTGGCAACTGCAAAAGCGCACGCGCATCCGGCCCCAGCAGCACCGGCGCCACATACAGCAGTAGCTCATCGACCAACTGCAACTCGAATAAACGGCCACTCAGTCGCGCACCGGCTTCCACCAACACTTCATTGCAACCGCGACTGGCTAAATTGCTTAACACCGAGAGCAAATCCACGCCGCGCTGCGCATCGGCAGGCAGTTGCACAACTTCTGCTGCACCGCGCGTTTGCGGCGGCACCGTGGTGTAGATCAGCGCACCGGGTTCTTGCACAGCGCGCGCTGTCACTGGCGTACTTAGTTGCGCATCACAAATCACGCGCAGTGGTTGCCGTCCCAACATGTTGATGTCCGGAGCGCGTACGTTGAGCTGCGGATCATCCGCCAACATCGTGCCGGCGCCCGTGAGCACTGCAGAACTGCGCGCTCGCCACCGCTGCACATCGGCACGCGATGCTTCACTGCTAATCCACTGGCTGACACCGTTTGCCAATGCCGTGCGGCCATCCAAACTCGTCGCCAACTTCACCCGCACCAGCGGCAAACCGGTGCGCATCCGTTTGGCAAAGCCGGCATTCAATGCTTCTGCTTGCGCCTGCAATAAACCACTGCGTACATCAATTCCCGCGGCACGCAGTTTGGCCAAGCCCTGGCCATGTACCAAGGGATTGGGATCGGTCATCGCCACGATCACACGCTTTAAACCAGCCTTAATCAAGGCATCCGCACACGGTGGTGTGCGTCCAAAGTGGCTGCACGGTTCCAGGGTCACGTACGCAGTCGCACCACGCGCGTGCTCACCTGCTTGCGTCACTGCATGCACTTCAGCATGCGGCTCACCGGCTTTGCGATGCCAGCCCTCGCCAACCACTTTGTCGGCACGTGCAATCACGCAGCCCACACGGGGATTGGGATCGGTGGTGTACAAACCGCGCTGCGCCAGTTGCAGCGCACGCATCATCAGTGATTCATCTATGGCGGTGAACATGGGCAGTGAATATGTCGATTAGCGTTTAGGTTTGGCGGGTGGCGCGCCGTCCCACAACGGCAACTGCGTTTCTTCCACTTCACGACTGCGTTGATGGCGACGCAACTGCTCGATCTCTTCACGAAACGCTTCTACGTCCTGAAAGCTGCGGTAGACAGAAGCAAAGCGCACGTAGGCGACTTCGTCGAGGTGCCGCAGTTCATCCATCACGAAATCACCCACCCTACGTGCCGGCACTTCGCGCTCACCCAAGGCACGCAGCTTGTTGCAGATGTGCACCACGGCCGCATCCACCGCCTCGCTGGCCACTGGGCGCTTTTCCAGGGCTTTCAGCATGCTGCCTTTGAGTTTCTGTTCATCGAAGGGCTCACGCCGCGCATCGCTTTTCACCACACGCGGCATCACCAGTTCTGCGGTCTCGAAGGTGGTGAATCGTTCACCGCACTTTAGGCATTCGCGACGCCGACGAATCTGCTGACCCTCACCCGCCAGACGCGAGTCGATCACCTTGGTTTCTTCGTGAGCACAGAAAGGACAATACATGGGGTTATGAAGTCAGGTAACACAATGACGGTTGATTTTGCGTGGGGGCAGCCGGAACGGGCGAACAGGATGCCTCGGAAGCCCCGGCGGGGGCCACAGGTTCGCCCCTACACATCATCAACCATACACCGGGAACTTGGCGCATATCGCCAGTGCTTTCTGCCTTACTTGGGGAATGACCTGTTCGCTGGTGCCATTGCCCAAGCTATCCAGTACATCACACAACCAGTTCGCCAACTCGCGGCACTCCGCTTCCTTGAAACCGCGCGTGGTAACCGCTGGGGTGCCGATGCGTAGGCCCGAGGTGACAAATGCTGAGCGCGGATCATTGGGAACCGAGTTCTTGTTCACAGTGATATGAGCGCGACCTAGCGCCGCATCTGCGTCCTTGCCGGTGTAGTCCTTGCCGATTAGATCTATCAGCATCAGGTGATTATCGGTGCCGCCCGAAACTACTTTGTAGCCGCGATCCTTGAGCACTGCCGCCATGGCGCGCGCATTGACGACCACCTGCTTCTGATAGGTCTTGAACTCGGGCGCGAGCGCTTCCAGAAACGCTACCGCTTTGCCGGCGATCACATGCATTAAGGGGCCACCCTGGATGCCCGGGAACACCGCAGAGTTGAGCTTTTTGTAGAACTCTTCCGACTGACCTTTGGCGACGATGATGCCGCCGCGGGGACCACGTAATGTTTTGTGCGTGGTGCTGGTTACCACATGCGCATGGGACAGCGGGCTGGGATATTCGCCCGCAGCGACCAAACCCGCGACATGGGCCATATCGACCCACAGATAAGCACCCACCTTGTCGGCAATGGCGCGCATGCGCGCCCAATCCTTGAAGCGCGAATACGCGGAGAAACCACCGATGATCATTTTCGGCTGAGTTTCCAGGGCAATGCGTTCCATCTCGTCGTAATTAATGACGCCGGTGGCCGTATCCAATCCGTATGGCACGATTTTGTAGTGACGACCCGAAAAGTTGATCGGGTGACCATGCGTCAGATGGCCGCCCTCCGCCAGATTCATGCCCATCACCGTATCGCCGGGATTGAGCAGCGCCAGAAAGATCGCCGCATTGGCCTGCGCGCCGGAGTGCGGCTGCACGTTGGCGTAATCACAGTCGAATATCTGTTTCAGCCGGTCGATGGCCAGTTGCTCCACCACATCCATATGCTCGCAGCCACCGTAATAACGCTTGCCGGGATAGCCTTCAGCGTACTTATTGGTAAGGGCCGACCCCTGGGCTTCCAGAACGCGCGGGCTGGTGTAGTTTTCCGATGCGATCAGCTCGATGTGCTCTTCCTGACGGGAGCGTTCGGCGAGCAGCGCAGCTTGCAACTGCGGGTCAAAATCGGCGATTTTCATTCCTGATGGGAACATGCGGCCTCCAAAATTACATAGGGATACATAGCTAAAATTGGGCTAAAAGCGGGTGAAAAATTGGAGCGCATTCTACAGGAAGGGATGCCCAGGCTCAGGGTGGAATTACCGCCCGAACTGCCCGCAGAGCCAGCCTAAAAGGCTTATGCCGCCAAGCCTTGCACCACCCGAGTCCAGGCCCGTGCGAGGTTGCGCCGGTTGTAACCACCGCCGCCCATGGCCAGCACCCGGCCATGACCGAGTTCATCGGCAATGGCGCCCAGGCGCTGCGCGGCGTGGGCATGGGCCGCCTCGCTAAAGCGCAGATGCGTAATGGGGTCACCTTCCAGACTATCGGCCCCGCATTGGAACAGGATGAACTCGGGCTTGCCGGCCAGCAGGTAGCTTTCCACCTGTTGCCAAGCCTCCATAAATTCGGCATCGCCCGCCTCGGGCGGCAGTGGGATGTTGAGCTTGGTGCCTACTGCGGCGCCCTCGCCGGTTTCGCTGGCCGCGCCCGTGCCCGGATACAGGTTTCGGCCATCCTCGTGGATATCGGCAATCAGCAGTTCAGGGTCATCGACAAAACCGTAGAACACGCCATCGCCGTGGTGAGCGTCGATATCCACGTAGGCCACGCGCTGCATACCGTGCTGTTGACGCAATACCTCAATGGCCACACCACAGTCGTTGAACACACAAAATCCCGCCGCACCGGTACGCGCGGCGTGATGTAACCCGGCAATAGGGATAAACGCGCGCCGTGCCGTGCCGCTCATCAGCGCTTCCACACCCATCAGCGTAGCGCCCACGACGTGACTAGCCGTCTCAAACACACCCTTGAATGCCGGCGTATCGCCCGCGTCCAAAAAGCCCATGCCGGTCTGAGAGCGCTCGATAACCAGTTCGATGTAATCCGTGGTGTGAAATAGTTGCAGTTCTTCGCGTGTTGCCTGGCGTGGTGTGGCATGCAACAAACAATGCTCAATACCCGCGCCTTTCAGTTCGGTCATGAAAGCCTCATGCCGATCCGTACCAAACGGATGCCCGCCCGGAAAACCATAGCGGGCAATGGCGTCACCGGCGATCAAGAGCACTTTGGTTGCAGAGTTATCTGACACGCACGGGTCCACTGATTTGGGAGGCCGGAGGGTAGCATAGGCGGATGCCGAGACGGTCGATCGCTTCTCTGCCCCATATTCGACGAGAAGACAGAAACATGCACAGCAGCCATTTCAGTTTACCGACAGAGTCGCTATTCTCCATACACCTTTAATGTGTACTCGCAACGCCTACCAGTGCCAGCCATGCGCAAACCCAAGACCGCAACGAAAACCATCCCTACACCGACTAAATCCGGCGCCCGCACCAATATCGTGTTGGATGCAAAGCTGGTGGCGCGCGTGAAACGCCTTGCCGGCACTAAGACCACCCGCGAGGCCGTGCAAGTCGCGCTCGATCACTACGCACGGTCGCGCGATTATTCGCGCGTGTTGTCGCTGTACGGCACTGGCGGCGTTGCCGAAGGTTATGACCCTAAGGCCACCACACCAGCTCGATCAGCCACTCGATAACGCCCATGCTGGTCGATTCCTCGATCTGGATCGATTTTCTACGTGGCGCCGACACCGCCGCAACGCACCTGTTATTGAACAGCCTCAACTACGGCGACCCGGTGTGGATAGCGCCACCAATTTTGCAAGAAGTGCTGCAAGGCGCAGATACGCTGCAGCGCTTCACCAAATGGGATCGCATCCTCGGCGAATTGCCGATGGTGAACGAGCCCGACATGCGCACCCTAACGCGCGCCGCAGCTCGACTCTATGCCAACTGCCGTTGGCAAGGCATCACGCCCCGCAGCGCCAATGATTGCTTGATCGCGATGTATGCGGTGCGCGGTCAACTACCTCTATTACAAAGTGATGGAGATTTTGTCGCGATTGCCAAAGTTGAACATGGGTTGAAGTTGGTGATGCCAAAGTAGCGTGCCTACGCTGCAGCTTATTCGTCCCAGCCCACTCCTGTATCATCCCTGCCCTTCCCAATTCCTCTCGGATTCTCAAGCAATGGCTCAATTCATCTACACCATGAATCGCGTCGCCAAGGTGGTACCGCCGAAGCGCTTCATCCTGCGCGATATTTCGCTGTCGTTTTTTCCGGGCGCCAAGATTGGCGTGCTGGGCTTGAATGGTTCCGGTAAGTCGACCTTGCTGCGCATCATGGCCGGCATCGACAAGGAAATTGAGGGCGAAGCGCGCGCGCAGCCGGGTACCAAGATTGGCTATCTGGAACAGGAACCGAATCTGGATGCTAAGAAAGACGTACGCGGTAACGTGCTGGAAGGCGTGGCCGAAGTGCAGGGCCTGATAGATCGGTTCAACGCAGTGAGCGATAAGTTTGCCGATCCTGAGCTTGATCCGGATGAAATGACCAAGCTACTGGATGAACAGGCCAAGTTGCAGGACGCCATCGATGCCAAGAATGGCTGGGAATTGGAACGCACGTTGGAAGTCGCCGGCGATGCGCTGCGTCTGCCCCCGTGGGATGCCGATGTCACCAAGATTTCCGGTGGCGAGCGCCGTCGTGTGGCGCTATGCCGCTTGCTGCTATCCAAGCCGGACATGCTGTTGCTGGATGAACCTACCAACCACTTGGACGCCGAATCCGTCGCATGGCTGGAACGTTTTCTCGAGGAATATCCGGGCACCGTGATCGCCGTGACCCATGATCGTTACTTCCTGGATAACGTCGCTGGTTGGATTCTGGAACTGGACCGTGGCCACGGCATTCCATGGGAAGGCAATTATTCGAGCTGGCTGGAACAGAAGAGCAAGCGCCTGGAGATTGAAGAGCGTCAACAGGAAGCGCTGCAAAAAATGCTGGCGCGCGAACTGGAATGGGTGCGCCAGAATCCCAAGGCTCGCCAAGCCAAGAGCAAGGCGCGCATGCAACGCTTCGACGAACTCAACTCCCAGGAATTTCAGAAGCGCAATGAAACCAACGAAATCTACATTCCCCCCGGGCCACGCCTGGGCGAGCTGGTGATTGAAGCCAACGGCTTGAAGAAAGCCTTCGGCGACAAACTGCTGTTCGATAACTTGAGCTTCAACCTGCCAGCGGGCGGCATTGTCGGCATCATCGGCCCGAACGGCGCCGGTAAAACCACCCTGTTCCGCATTCTCACTGACCAGGAAAAGCCCGACTCCGGCGAATTGCGCTTTGGTCCGTCGGTGCAGTTGGCCTATGTAGATCAATCGCGCCAAACACTGGACGACAAAAAATCCGTCTGGGCGGAACTCTCCGGCGGTCTGGAAGTGATCAAGGTCGGTAACTACGAAACATCTTCTCGTGCTTACGTGGGTCGGTTCAATTTCCGCGGCACGCAGCAACAGCAACTCATTGGCGAACTCTCCGGCGGTGAACGCAACCGTGTGCACCTGGCAAAAATCATAAAGAGTGGTGGCAACGTCCTGCTGCTCGACGAACCCACCAATGATCTCGATGTGGAAACCCTGCGCGCCTTGGAAGAAGCGCTGTTGAGTTTTCCGGGATGCGCCGTGGTGATCTCGCATGATCGCTGGTTCTTAGATCGCATCGCCACCCACATCCTGGCGTTTGAAGGCAATTCAGAAGTGGTCTGGTTCGAGGGCAATTACGCCGAATACAGCGAAGACTTGAAACGCCGCAAGGGCGAGGACGCCAATCGGCCACATCGTTTGAAGTACAAGAAACTAGGTGGATGATGTGAGGCGGGCGCGACCCTATTAATTTATTTGGCGCGCCCCGACGCTCTATGGATTCAACGGCACTAGCACTTACCCTGGCCGGCTTCGGCGTGCTGCTGATTGCGCTCAGCTATCAGCGGCATTTGCATCAGCGCACGATGTCGGCGCTGGCGCACGGCATTGGCGGCGCCGGATTGTTTTTGTCCGCGGTGCTGTTGTTGGCGCTGACGCTCAACTTCAATACCTACGACGAACTGACCGCCGAGCAACCGCTGGCGGAACTGAGTGTGGAACAAACCGGTCCGCACACCTTTGGCGTCAGTTTGATGCGCATTCCGGCCGGCGACCTGCAAGTGTTCACCCTCAAGGGTAACCACTGGCAGTTGGAAGCTCGCGTATTGAACTGGCATGGCTGGACGCGCTGGCTGGGGCTTAACGCCAATGTGCGGCTGGAACAACTCTTGAGCAGCGACCAAGAAACCGCCGGCAAACCCCAGAACAGCTATGTTTTAAACCGAACTCCAGGCATCCGGCTGGTCAGGTTGCAGCAGGCCTATCCGGAACTCCTGGATTTCCTCAGCTCGCACACACTGCTAACCGAACCCATGCCTCTCGAGAATGGACAGCGGTTTCATATCTACTTTAGCCAGGGCCAATTGCTGGCGCGTGCAATCAATCGTCCCAAGGCCCCCAAACCCCGCACCGCCACCTCACCCGTTATCAATTACCGGGGCGTGAAAGAAGCGATCAACCAAGGCAATAACGACGTCACCGATCCGGATGCCGACCCGATAGCGCCCGAAGGCGAGCCGGCGCCACCCATGCCCGATGTTGCCGCTGACGCCACAACTACTCCGTGAAGTTGCTGACAGAACTGCTAGACTAATTCCGCGCCTAAATAATTGGATTTCCACGGGGGATTGGCAGCATGTCGATGTATATCGACTCCACCGGGCAACTACATCATGACACCCGCAATGGGCTGGCATTGAACTGCCCACATTGCCAGGTGCTGGCGCATCTCACCCCGGTTTCCGTGCCGCACTTTTCCGTGCTGGCCATGCACAGGCCCAGTCATGCCGGTGTGGTGTATCGCTGCGACGCCTGCAATTCGCCGGTGTTTATCAAGTATCCGGTCAAGATGTACGGCAGCAACCGAATCGAGTTGGGTCATCAATACCTCGAGCTCGAGCATCCCCGCGAGAAGTTCACCTACACCTATCTTCCGGATGCCTGCGAGCAGTTATTCAAAGAAGCCCTGACCTGCTACAGCCACGGTGCATTCAATGCCTTTGGCTCGATGTGCCGGCGCACCGTGCAAAGCGTGTTCAAGGATCTCGGCGACAATGGTCGGCTGAAAATTTTCGATCTGCTCGCCGAAGTACGCGACATCGCCGGATTGGATAACGACAGCTTCACCCTGGTGAAAAAAGTCCTGTTCGACAACGATGCCGAAATCGAGACCATGCCATCGTTTGATGCGCAACACGCCGGCATGTTGCTGGAGATCATGAAAGACCTGCTGTACCAGTGCTACATCCGGCGCGGCAAGCTGCAAACAGCGATGCGCATACGACGCTTCTTTGCCGAAGAACGCAGCCACAACGTGACGCCGTTAAAGGCAGTCACGTGAAGTACGGCGACTGAACTCGTTCAACCCACCCAGCGCCGCGCGCTTCTGAACATACGCATCCAGCCGCTGTCCACGCCAGCATCATCCGGACGCCAAGAATTCTGTACGGTGCGATACACCCGCTCAGGATGCGGCATCATCGCGGTCACGCGGCCATCACGATTGGTAATAGCGGTAATGCCCAAGGGCGAACCGTTGGGATTGGCGGGATAACGCTCCGCGATAGCACCATTGTTATCCACGAAACGTAGTGATAGTTGTTGTTGCTTCAGGAACTGCTCCTGAACCGTCGCATCGATAAACTCGGCAAGGCCTTCGCCATGCGATACCGCAATCGGCAGTCGCGAACCCTGCATGTCGGCAAACAACAATGACGGCGAGCGCAGTACTTCCACCATGCTGAAGCGCGCTTCAAATTGTTCCGAACGATTACGCACGAAA
>JANMSB010000051.1:0-17040 GCA_031388915.1 Pseudomonadota bacterium
GGCATGGCCCGCTCCTACCCGGTCTATTCGGTCAATTGATAGGTGCGCAGTTTCTTACGCAGCGTGCCGCGATTGATGCCGAGTACTTCGGCAGCGCGGCTTTGATTGCCGTCCACGTAGTCGAGTACCGCGCGAAACAGCGGCTCTTCGACTTCACGCAATACCAGATCGTACAAGTGTCCGGGATTGTCGCCATTGAGATTGGTGAAGTAGGTATCGAGCGCTGCCGCGGTTTGCGTTCGCAACGGCACGGCGTGGCCGTTGGTAAGGCTGCGGCCATTGGTTCGGCTCACGGTTTTGACTGCGCTATCTCGCGTGGACTTACGAGTTTTAGTTTTTTTCTTGGACGCCATGCGTGAATCACTCACTAATAATTCAAGCCCAATCAAGCTGCGGTAGCCAGCGTGTCGAAGTACGCTTCAATGGCCGCCAGTTGCGCATCCGGGGTCTCGGCTCGCATCACTACTTGCCGAAAGGTCTGCTCGTTTGGGCGACCTTCGGCATACCAACCAATGTGTTTACGCGCAATCCGCACGCCGGTCCCGTCCCCGTGAAACGTGTACAGCCTGCGCAAATGGGCGCGCATGATAGCACGGACTTCGCTGACTTCTGGAGGTGGTAATAACGTGCCGTCGTGAAGGAAAGCGGCGATGTTGCGAAAGATCCACGGCTGTCCTTGCGCTGCTCTGCCGATCATCAATCCGTCGGCACCAGTCTGTTCAAGTACTTGCCGGGCTTTCTGCGGCGAATCAATATCACCATTGGCTAACACCGGAATTTGCACGGCATTTTTAATTTCGCGGATGGTGCTGTATTCGGCTGCTCCGGCAAACATGCAGGCGCGGGTGCGGCCATGCACTGCAAGTGCTTGAATGCCACAGTCCTGTGCAATGCGCGCGATGCGTGGGCCATTGCGATGATCTTGATCCCAGCCGGTGCGAATTTTTAACGTCACTGGCACCGTCACCGCATTCACCACTGCACTGAGAATGGCGGCCACCAGTTGTTCATCGCGCAATAACGCGGAGCCGGCAGCCTTGCTGCAAACTTTCTTGGCAGGGCAGCCCATGTTGATGTCGATGATCTGTGCACCAAGATCGACATTGACGCGCGCTGCATCGGCCATCATCTCGGCATCGCCGCCCACAATTTGCACAATGCGTGGTTCCGGTTCGTCGGCGTGGCTGAGTCGGCCGCGTGATTTTTTTGAATCCCACAACTTCATGTTGCTGGTCAACATTTCGCCCGCGGCAATACCGGCGCCGAACTGGCGGCATAACTGGCGAAACGGCAGATCGGTCACGCCCGCCATGGGCGCCAGGGCAAGATTGCTGCTTAATTGATAAGGGCCGATACGCATGGCAGTGAAGCGTCAGCGAGCCGGCAAGTCATGCGTGCATTGCAAGCCGTGACTGAGCTGCAAGCAGGTATCGAACTGAAAACCCACGGCATCTTGACCGGGATCGACAATGGTGAGGTCGATATTGGCGGCTTCGCCTGCACTCAGCAGGCGGGTGGCTTGAGTATCGCTGCCCAGATATTCGTTCGGTCTGAAGTCGCGCGTGCCAACCTTGCCGCCAAATCGATCTTCCAGGCTGAGCTGTAACAAGGGATAGGGTTGCGCAAAGCTTGCGCCATTGGTGACGCTGGCGCGCACTCGCAAAGTGCCGGGTTGTTGTGGGTCGGAGACGATGCCCCATTGCTTGATGCTGTAAGCCTGCAATTGCCACTCGGGTGTCAGAGGGTGACCGAGCGCCGCATACACCTTGCTCAACTGCGGACCAAAGGTGGGATGCCGCGCGAGTGCGGCACGCGAGTGATGCAGCACCTGTCCGATGAGCAGTAGACACAGCGCCGCACCGGCAACCATCCAGCGTTTTGATTCAGTCGCAGGTGGCGCGAAAGGCGTTTGCGCTAGCTCGAGCGGTGTCACTCGGTTAATGCGTTTGGTCGGCTCGGTCGCTGTGCTGATAGGTAAGGGCGCGATAGGTTGCTGGAACAGAGCGGCCGCAGGCTCGGCTCGCCCTGTGGTTGCAGCGCCGGTCATTGCATTGGTATCAAAACCGGCATCGGCATCTAAACTGGCAATGGCATCGGCGAGCGACGAGGCATTCAGTTCCTGTTCGACATCTTCCAGTTCGGTTTCCATCTCGCTATCTGCGAGTTCGGTGTCATCGGGCTGGTCGAATGGGTTTTGCCATTCCTCGGTGCCGATGTTGAATTCTTCGATCACCGTGCGTGAGTGCGTCGCAGGTTCCTCGGCCTGATCGGCATCGATATTCGGATACACGCCGCTGATTTCAATGCGATTGCCTTCCAGCACGATGTCTTCGTGGGTGATGTTCGCTACCGTGTAGTCCTGGCTTGCTTCTGCTTCGGAATTGTCGGCGCTAACCTCGGCTGCCTCGGCCTCTTCGCCATCCAGTAAGTGTTCGATGGCATCGAACTGCGAGTTGCACTGCCCGCAACGTACTTGTCCGTGTGCGGCGCGCAGAATCGCGCTGGTGACGCGAAATACGGTTTGGCAGTTTGGACATTGCGTTAGCACGGGGGCCTCAGGCGCGCATTTTGTTGGTTACTTTACGGCCACTCAAACGCGCCCAATCGCCACGAATCACAATCGGGTCCATATCAAACCAAGCGGCATAACACTGTTGGACTTGCTGCGCCTGGTTGGCCAGCACGCCGGACAATACGATGTGACCATGAATTTTGGTCAGCCCCGCCAGGCGCGGCGCCAAGGTTTCCAGCGGACCGGCCAGAATGTTGGCCACCACCAGTGCTGCCGTCGTTAAGTCACGGCCACAGTTGCTCAAGGTCAACGCCGCGCCGACGCCATTGCGTTCGGCGTTGTCGCGGCTGGCGATCAAGGCCTGCGGATCGATGTCCACGCCATGCACTTGTTGCACGCCGAGTTTGAGCGCGGCAATGGCGAGAATGCCCGAACCGCAGCCGTAGTCGAGCATGGTTTTGGGCATGGGTGGGTGATGCGCTTCCAGCCATTCCAAGCACAATGCTGTGGTGGGGTGGGTGCCGGTGCCAAATGCCAAACCAGGATCGAGATCGACCACGACGGCCTCCGAATCTTTAGGGCGCTGGCCGTCTGGGCAGATCCATAACCGTTTGCCGAACTGCATGGGGTGAAAGTCTTTCAGCCATTCGCGTTCCCACGGACGGTCGGCGATAAATTCGAACCGATGCATCGGTAAATCGTCGATGCCCAGCGCGGCCTGTAACCTGCGGATGATGCTCCCCGGTACTGCATCGCCTGGGAACAGTGCTTTCATCACCACGGTGGGCCACAGCGGCAGGGCGCCCGGTGCGGGTTCGAGTATGGGGTCATCGCCGGCGTCTACCATGGTTACCGATAGTGCGCCGATACCAAACAGCGCTTCTTCAGCCGGATCCGGATGGGCGCTGCCAAGTTCAATGATGAGTTGTAGGAACGGCATGATGATAGTAATCAATAATAGCGGTTGCGAAACAAAGAGGGCGCGACCGCATAAATTTAATGTGGCGCGCCCCTACATCGGATTGTCCTTGCATCGAATAATCGTCGGGGCGCAATTCATTGCGCCCGTTTGTTATTTGATGCCCAGCCGTCGCTCCAGGTAGTGAATATCCAATCCGCCCGCCTTGAAGGCGCCGTGATTGAAGATTTCCTGATGCAGTGGGATGTTGGTTTTGATGCCTTCGATCACCATTTCCGACAGCGCGGTTTTCATGCGTGCAATGGCAGTGTCGCGATCTTCGCCGTAGGCGATCAATTTGCCGATCATCGAGTCGTAGTAGGGTGGCACAACATAGCCGCTATACAAGTGGCTATCGACGCGAATGCCGGGACCACCGGGTGGGTGATACAGCTTCACCAGACCGGGTGAGGGCACGAAGCCTTTGGGGTCTTCGGCATTGATGCGGCACTCAATCGCATGGCCGCGCACCACGATGTCGCTTTGGGTCCATGGCAGGCGTTCGCCGGCGGCAATGCGCAACTGCGCTTTGACGATGTCGATGCCGGTGACTTGTTCGGTGACTGGATGTTCCACCTGCACGCGGGTGTTCATTTCAATGAAGTAGAACTCGTTGTCCTGATACAGGAATTCCAGCGTGCCGGCACCGCGATAACCCACGGCACTGCACGCGGCGATGCAACGTTCGCCGATCATCTTGCGTTGCTTGGGCGTGATGCCGGGGGCGGGCGCTTCTTCAATCACCTTTTGGTGACGGCGTTGCAAGGAACAATCGCGTTCGCCCAGGTGCACCACATTGCCGTAGTTGTCGGCCAGCACCTGAATTTCGATGTGACGCGGTTTTTCCAGGAACTTCTCCATGTACACCTCGCCGTTGCTGAACGCGGCCAGGGCTTCCGCCTGGGTGACGTTGATGGCATTCAGCAGGGTGGCTTCGCTATGCACTACGCGCATGCCGCGTCCGCCGCCGCCGCCCGAGGCTTTGATGATGACTGGATAGCCGATTTCGCGCGCGACGCGAATGTTCTCGCCGGCATCGGCGCCCAACGGTCCGCCCGAGCCAGGCACGCAAGGTACGCCTGCTTTCTTCATGATGCGGATGGCGGATACCTTGTCGCCCATCATGCGAATGGTTTCGGCCTTGGGACCAATGAACACGAAACCGCTTTTTTCCACGCGCTCGGCGAAATCGGCGTTCTCGGACAGAAAGCCATAGCCGGGGTGAATGGCCACCGAATCGGTGACCTCGGCGGCGCTGATGATGGCCGGCATGTTGAGGTAGCTTTCTTTGGACGCGGGTGGACCAATGCACACCGATTCGTCGGCCAACAACACATGTTTCAGGGTCTGGTCGGCGGTGGAATGCACCGCGACAGTCTTAATACCCAATTCGCGGCAGGCGCGCAGGATGCGCAGCGCAATCTCACCCCGATTGGCGATGACTACTTTTTCTAACATGACTTGGGACTATGCTCGTTGCTGATGGAAGTACATCCGTACGGTTGGCGCCGGATGACAGGTATCGATGCGACAGATTGAAGCAAGGCTATTCGATAATGAACAGCGCTTGTCCGAATTCGACCGGTTCGCCGTTTTTGGCCATGATGGCGGTTACTCGGCCGGCTTTGTCGGATTCGATCTGATTCATCATCTTCATGGCTTCGATGATGCACAGGGTGTCGCCGATATTCACCTCGCTGCCGATCTCGACAAACGCCTTGGCGCCCGGCGAAGACGACGCGTAGAACGTGCCTACCATGGGCGAGGTGACCGTGTAATCGTTCTTGTTGGCTATCGGTGCTGCGGCCACGGGTGCGGCCGGCGCTACAGCCGGTGCGGCAGCCGGACCCGGCGCATACTGCATCGGCGCAGGCGCATAAGCGCCGGGCTTGGGGTAACGGCTGATGCGTACCGATTCTTCGCCCTCGCTGATTTCAATCTCGGCGATGCCGGATTCTTCAATCAGTTCGA
Source organism: Pseudomonadota bacterium (assembly GCA_031388915.1). GTDB lineage: Bacteria > Pseudomonadota > Gammaproteobacteria > Steroidobacterales > Steroidobacteraceae > CAILZL01. The sequence goes on from JANMSB010000051.1 coordinate 5,442, forward strand.
TCAGCTTTTTGACCTTGCGAATGTCCATTGACAGACCTCTAGTAATTGACAGGTTTTATAGTTGGGGAGACAGCCGCCGTAGCGCGGCCAGCAGTGCCAGCTCGTAACCGAGCGGGCCCAAACCGACAATCACCCCGGCGGCGATGTCGGAAAAATAGGAATGGTGACGAAACGTTTCCCGGGCATGCACATTGCTCAGGTGAATTTCGATGAAGGGAATCTTCACCGCCAGCAACGCATCGCGCAGCGCCACGCTGGTGTGGGTGAAGGCGGCCGGATTGAACAGGATGTAATCCAGTTTCTGCTGACCTGCCTGGTGAATGCGGTTAATCAGCTCGGCTTCCGAATTGCTTTGCAGCGCCGTCAATTCGTGGCCGGCCTCCTTGGCCAGTTGCGCCAAGCGCGCGGTGATTTCCGGCAAGGTGGCGGTCCCATAGGTGCCCGGCTCGCGTGTGCCGAGCAGGTTCAAATTGGGGCCGTTGAGCAATAACAGATGCGCCATGGGTGTAATCAGTAATCGCGGGTCATGCCCAGTTATCCGAAAATGGCGGCGAGTTTAGCCGTCGATTGGTGTAGTTGGCGATGTTTTTCTCATTCTTAACGTTTCGCCGCAGATCGGCCGGTTGCCCTTACGGTATTCCCCCGGCTCGCCACAAATGGCGCTAGCCGTCGCTGGCGACTAGCGCTTTTAAGTTGGAAAGCGCCGCAGCCAACTCGGTTCGGGCGGCGCCTACCGCCAGCTCGCCGCTGTTAACCTTTTTAATGGTTGCCAAGATCAGCTCGGCCTGATGTTTGTGTAGTTCGCCAATGTGCGTGGTGATGATGTTGCCCTGAGCATCGGTGAACACGGTGTAGGGGAAGCCCACGGCTTCAATGCCGAAGGCATCCACTGCTTCCAGACCATCCTGTTCACCGATCAACAACGGGTAGTCGATGTGCATGGTGTCGGCGTACTTGAGCACGTCTTCGCGGAAGTCCACCGCAATGCCGACCACTTGTACTCCGTCGGCTGCGTACTGTTTTTGTAAGTCCAGCAACAACGGGATTTCACGGCGGCAGGGCGCGCACCAGGTGGCCCAGAAGTTCAACACCAGCGACTTGCCTGGCCAGGAATGGACGGACTGCAATTCACCCGCGCGGTTTTTCAGCGAAAACTCGGGCAGGGTGAGTACCGGTGCTTTGACGGTGTACGGCGCCTCGACAACGGCTGTCGGCGTAGTGCGCTCGCGCCAGGTTTTGGCAGCCAGAAAGCCCACGGCAATGGCTGCTACCGCCACGATGAGATAGATGAGTTTGTTGTGCATAGCGACGGATCGATGTTCCAGTCGCCATTATGACGGTAGTGGAGTCTCAGGTCTTGCCGAATGCGGCGCTCACATGCGGCGCGAATTTTTCGGCGGGCATGTAGCCCACTACCCGATAGTCACGTTGTTCCTGGCCATTGACGAAGAAGGCAATGGTGGGCGGACCGAAGATGCCAAATCGTTTGAGCAGGGCTTGGTCATCCGCGTTATTGGCCGTGACATCGGCTTGCAGCAGCACGCTGTCGGCCAACGCACTTTGCACACTGGCTTGTGTGAAGGTGTATTTCTCCATTTCCTTGCAGCTCACACACCAGTCGGCATAGAAATCCAGCATCACGGTTTTGCCGGCGGCGGTGGCGGCGGCTACTTCAGTATCGAGGTCGGCCACGGATTTGACGCGCTTGAAGGGCAGGGCGTGTTCGGGTGTGCTGTTGGCTTGCGAGGCGCTGGCTGCACCTTGATTGCTGGCAAGTCCCTGTAGCGGTTGCAGCGGATCGGTGCGACCGGAACCCGCGCCGATCAACAGCAGAATGCCGTACACCAGAATCACCAAGCCCGCGCCACGCCATGCGGCGGGCGCCGGCTGACCGGGTTTAAGTTGCAGCGAAAAAATCCAGTATCCAGAGATAATCGCCAAGGCCGCCCACAACAGCATGGTCAAACTACCTGGCAACAGACTGGACAGCAGATAAATCGCCAACCCTAAGAACATCACGCCGAATAGCGACTTGATGGCATCCATCCATGCGCCTGCCTTGGGCAGTAAGGTGCCGGCCGATGCGCCCACTAGTAGCAGCGGCACGCCCATGCCCAACCCCATGAAATACAGCGCCGCTGCGCCGCGTGCGACTTGTCCGGTTTGGCTGATCACCGATAGCGCAGCAATCAAGGCCGGTGCGACGCAGGCGGTGACGATCAGCGCCGACAGGGCACCCATGATGAACGTACCCAGATAAGTGCCGCCTTTTTGTTTGTTGCTGACATCGGTCAGGCGCGTCTGCAAGGCACTGGGCAATTGCAGGGTGAAATTGCCGAACATCGCAAACGCCAGAATCACAAATAAACCGGCGAAGGTGCCGACGATCCACGGCTTTTGAAAGAAGGCTTGCGGCGCTTGCTTAAAGGCCAACACAAAGGCCACAGCCGCTGCCGCATAGGTCAGGGCCATACCTTGCACGTAAGCGAATGCCAGCGAAAAACCCTTGGTGGGCGTGACCTTTTCACTCTGCCCGACAATGATGCCGGACAGAATCGGGATCATCGGCAGCACGCAGGGTGTAAACGACAACAAGATGCCGATGCCGAAAAACGTGCCGAGCACCGCGAGCAAGTTGCCGCTGCGAATGAGGTTGGCCAGTCGGTCCTGTTCCGACACCATGCCGTCGCTCGACTGTCCATCCAGGTTGGCCGCGCTATTGCTGGCCGGCAGTTCCACATCGATGACTTTAGTCAGCGGGTTGTAACACAGCCCGGCTTCCGCACAGCCTTGGTACTTGACGGTCAGTGTCAGCTTGATGGCTGCACCTGCCGGTCGGGCGACCGGCAATTTGGCGGTGACGGTGTCGTGATAAACCTCCATCTCGCCAAAGAACTCGTCGTTCTTGATCTGGCCCTTGGGGAATTGCGCCTCGCCGAGCTGCACCTGCGGGGTGTCGGTGCTGAAGCCCATGCGCTTTCTATATAAGTAGTAGCCTTTGGCGATCTGCCATTCCACCTCGACGGTGTCCGGGCCGGTGGCGCGGGCGCTGAGTTTGAATGCCGCATCGGGGTGCAAGAACTCGTCGTCGTTGGATTGCAGGATGCTGGCCAAACCGCCACTGGCTGGACTGGATTGCTGCGCGTGCAGCGCCTGGCTGGCCAATAAAAACACGCCCAGCAGGGCTGAAACTAGGCGCGCGGCGAACGAAGACTGCTGCATGAGGGCGTTTCTTTAATCTTGTGACTTGCGTAGCGGCGGGTCTTAGACCCGCCCGTGTCTGGGTGACGAGGCAGGCGGGTTTAAAACCCGCCCCTACGAGACGCCGTATTCTGCCGCACCCAATCGAGGTAGGGCTGACTACCAGCGCACACTGGGACCGCAATGAGCTCCGGCAGTTCGTAAGGGTGAAGCGCTTTGAGGCGGGTTTCCAGTGTCGCGAACTGGCTGGACGTGGTTTTAATCAACAGCAACACCTCGCTGTCCCGGTGCAGTCGGCCCTGCCATAGATAGGTAGAGTGCGTTCCCGGTAACTGGTTGACACAGGCGGCCAGACCCTCGGTTACCAGGGCGGAGGCGATAAGCTCGGCGCTTTCCGCGCTGGGGCAGGTGGTCAGGGCAAGCAGAATGTCTGTCATAAAAAGAGGGCTTTGCAGTGCAGGCGATGAGTTATCTGGGGAGCGGTGCCCGTTGGGGCACCAGTCTACCGCTGACGATCTGCTGTCTTTCTTTGCTCTCCCCCTTGAAAAGTAACTTTCGCCCCCTATCATTAGCAGCCGCTTGGGGAGAGTGCTAACAAAGTCCGCTCGCGGATTACTCACCCAACCGCAACCCGGTTTCCCGTCAACCTCATCAGTCGGAGTCCTTTATGGCTGACAAATTGAAAATCCGTCCCCTGCACGACCGCGTCATCATCAAGCGTCTTGAAGAAGAGCGTAAGTCTGCCGGCGGCATCTTGATTCCCGATAGCGCCACCGAAAAGCCCATCAAGGGCAAAGTCATTGCCGTTGGCAAGGGCAAGATCCTGGAAAACGGCGAAGTACGCGCCCTGGACGTGAAGGTTGGCGACAACATTCTGTTCGGCAAGTACAGCGGCACCGAAGTGAAGGTCGATGGCGATGAACTCCTCGTGATGCGCGAGGAAGACATCATGGCCGTGATCGAGAAATAAGCTTCTCGCACCACCTTCAACAAAATTATCAAGAGGTTTAACTCACATGGCAGCTAAAGAAGTACGTTTTAGTGATGACGCCCGCACGCGAATGCTGCGTGGCGTGAATATCCTGGCCAATGCCGTCAAGGCGACGCTGGGTCCCAAAGGCCGCAACGCCGTGCTCGAAAAGAGCTTTGGCGCGCCGACCGTAACGAAAGACGGCGTGTCCGTTGCAAAGGAAATCGAACTGAAAGACAAGTTCGAAAACATGGGCGCGCAGATGGTGAAGGAAGTGGCTTCCAACACCTCCGATGAAGCCGGCGACGGCACCACCACCGCCACCGTATTGGCCCAAGCGATTGTTCGTGAAGGTCTGAAGGCCGTTGCCGCCGGTGCCAACCCGATGGACCTGAAGCGCGGTATCGACAAGGCCGTGATTGCCGCGACCGAAGAGCTGAAGAAGCTGTCCAAGCCTTGCAAAGATCAGAAGGCCATTGCCCAGGTCGGCACGATCTCCGCCAACAGCGATGACTCCATTGGCAAGACCATTGCTGATGCGATGGAAAAGGTCGGCAAAGAAGGCGTGATCACCGTTGAAGAAGGTTCTGGCTTGCAGAACGAACTCGACGTGGTGGAAGGCATGCAGTTCGATCGCGGCTACCTGTCGCCTTACTTCATCAACAACCAAGCCAACCAGACCGCCGAGTTCGAGCACCCGTACATCCTGTTGTACGAAAAGAAGATCTCCAACGTCCGCGAAATGCTGCCGTTGCTCGAAGGCATTGCCAAGGCCGGTCGTCCGCTGATCATCGTTGCTGAAGACGTGGAAGGCGAAGCGCTGGCCACGTTGGTGGTCAACACCATTCGCGGCATCGTCAAGGTATGCGCAGTCAAGGCTCCCGGCTTCGGCGACCGTCGCAAAGCCATGTTGCAAGACATCGCCATCCTCACCGGCGGCACTGTGATTTCCGAAGAAGTCGGCTTGTCACTCGAAAAGGCCACGTTGGCCGATCTCGGCGAAGCCAAGAAAGTGTTGGTGGAAAAAGAAAACACCACCCTCATCGACGGCAAGGGCAAGGCTGCTGACATCAAGGCTCGCGTTGAACAAATCCGTAAGCAAGTCGAAGAAACCACTTCCGACTACGACAAGGAAAAGCTGCAAGAGCGCGTTGCTAAGTTGTCTGGCGGCGTTGCCGTGATCAAGGTGGGCGCTGCCACCGAAATCGAAATGAAGGAAAAGAAAGCCCGCGTTGAAGACGCGCTGCACGCAACCCGTGCTGCCGTTGAAGAAGGCGTGGTGCCTGGTGGTGGTGTTGCCTTGATCCGTGCGCAGAAGGGTGTGGACAAGCTGGAAGTGGCCAACGAAGACCAAGCCTTCGGCGTACGCATCCTGTCGCGCGCCATTGAAGAGCCACTGCGTCAGATCGTCACCAATGCTGGTGAAGATGCCGCTGTGGTGCTGGCCAAGGTCAAAGAAGGCAAGGGCACCTACGGTTACAACGCTGCAACCAGCGTCTACGGCGATATGCTGGAAATGGGTATCCTGGATCCCACCAAGGTAACGCGTCTGGCTCTGCAGAACGCCGCCTCGGTTGCTGGTCTGTTGCTGACCACCGAAGTCATGATTGCCGAAGCCCCGAAGGACGAGGCCGAGCATGGTCACGGCGGCGGCATGGGTGACATGGGCGGTATGGGTGGAATGGGCGGCATGGGCATGTAATGCTCGCTGCTTAAAGGAATATGCTCAAAGGATTGAGATGAAGACCCCGCCAAGTGAAAGCAAGGCGGGGTTTTCTTTTGGCTACCATTTGCCTGGCGTATAGTCGATCCTAACCCTTAGTAGATGATGCAACTTATGAAGCCGTCCGAAGCCCTGCAGATAAAGCGCGCTCAGCTAAGAGAGCTTGTCGCGCGCTACGGAGTTGGAAGACCGCGAGTATTCGGTTCCGTTGCTAGTTAGAGGTCCCTTTATTCTTCCTGTCCTCAGCGGCTAGCGACCAGCTCCAGCAAGCACGCTTCGTGCCCGATTACCTGTCCATTCGCGATGCCCAGAGTATGCAGCTGCCGACTGCGCAGTCGCGCAAGTTGGTCGTGTTGACTGCGGCGCGATTGGGCCGTGCGCGCTTGATTGATGATGTGCAGCTGAGCCTCGGGCCTTGAGCGAGTCTCGCCCGTAATCAGCTCTGTCTACTTGATTGGAGTTGCCAGGACAATGCTCCGGGCTCCCTCACTATCAGCAAGAAATACTAGGAATACCCAATACCAAAACGTTGCCGTGTCGATACGTACGGCAGCGTACCGACGACGCGTCTTGTTGAGTCCAAGGTGCGTGCTGGCTGCGGATATACCACGCAACGATTGATCGATTGCCTGCGAATGACTTGTTAGGCAGAGGACTCAGCAATGTTGAAGCAGGCCATGCTGTATACCGGCCTTGGTTTGCTCGTGGTGGCAGCTGCGATATTCTACGGAGAATTCCGTTGGAAGGCGGGCACGAAGGAACTGCGCGATCGACTCGAAGCGACCAGGTTGCCAATCAATCCCAAGATCTTCGATAGCGTTGAACTAGCAAATTTGCCCGCACCCGTGCAACGCTACTTTCGCGCTGCGTTGACGAATGGACAAGCCATCGTGGCTGCGGTGCGCGTCGAGCATACTGGCATCTTTAACATGGACGAAGCGGCCGATAAATGGCAGCCATTCACCTCTACCCAACGCGTAGTGACCCGTCGTCCCGGCTTTGACTGGGACGCTCGCATCGCGATGCTGCCTGGCGTATCGGTACTGGTACATGACGCCTATGTTGCGGGTGAAGGCATCTTGCATGCGGCGGTGTTCGGCCTGATATCGGTGGCTCAGGTCCAAGGCACGGGTGACGTAGCGCATGGCGAACTGATGCGTTTCTTTGCCGAAGCGGCTTGGTACCCAACCGCGTTGCTGCCCAACCAGGGCGTACGCTGGGATGCCGTGGATGATCATTCCGCTCGCGCTACGCTGCAGGATGGCGCCCTCGCGTTGACGCTGTTGTTCCGCTTCAACGATGAAGGGCTGATTGACACCGTATTCGCCGAATCGCGTGCACGACTGGTGGGGCACGCCCCATGGCAAGGTCGCTTCTGGAACTATGCGATTCGTGACGGCATGCGCGTGCCACTGGATGCTGAAGTGTTTTGGTTGTTGCCTGAGGGAGCAAGGCCGTACTGGCGTGGACACATCAACAAACTCAGCTACGAGTTCGCGCAATGATCAGCGCCAACCAATCAATGGTCACCAGAAGGCAGTTCATGGCAATGGCAGCAGTGACCGGCACCACCACAGCAGGGTGTTCCAGCGGAGTGGCTGAGCAAAGCCATGACGAGGCAGTCCGGAATGTCTGGCGACACACTGAACGTAACCTAGCAAACGGCAACTTGTTGCAGCGGGAGCTGGTGCGTTACGCGACGTTGGCGCCGTCGAGTCACAACACGCAATGCTGGAAGTTTAGGCTCAGCGAGAGTGCCATCACGATACTGCCGGATCTGCACAGACGCTGTCCGGTGGTCGATCCTGACGATCATCATCTGTTTGTGTCTTTAGGTTGCGCAACGGAGAACTTGGTGCTGGCGGCTCAGGCGAATGGCTTGAACGCAGTAGCGACGTTTGGAACCGCGCCCATTGAAGTCATCCAAGTAAGTCTTGAGTCAACGCAAGCAGTGCGTTCGCCGCTGTTCGACGCCATACCTAAGCGCCAGAGCACTCGCGCTGAGTACGATGGCAAGCCATTGGCGAACGAGGAATTAAAACTTCTCGAACAGGCTGGCACCGGGAATGGCGTGCAGGTGTTGCTGCTGACTGAAAAACAAGCCATGGAGAAAGTGCTCGAGTACGTCGTCCAGGGCAACACCGCACAGATTAATGACCCGGCGTTTGTTCAAGAGTTGAAATCCTGGATTCGCTTTAGCGACGCTGAAGCGGTGCGCAGCGGCGACGGATTATTCTCGCGCTCTACGGGCAATCCATCCGTTCCCCGCTGGTTGGGTAGCAATCTCATGGGCCTGTTCTTCACGACTAACAAAGACAACGAGAAATATGCAAAGCAGGTACGCAGTTCCGCCGGTATTGCGATCTTCGTGTCGGACTCGAATGACAAGACGCACTGGGTGGAAACCGGCCGCTGTTACCAACGCTTTGCACTACAGGCTACCGCATTGGGCATTCGCAATGCGTATCTCAATCAGGCGGTGGAAATCGCTGCGCTGCGACCCCAGTTTTCGAATTTCCTAACTATCGGCAATCGCAGGCCCGATCTCGTGGTGCGCTTTGGGCGTGGACCTGAAATGCCACGGTCGCTGCGTCGGCCCGTCGACAACGTACTGATATGAGCCCGTTGGCTGTGCACAGAGAAGAAGTCGGGCTAACACTTAATTTATTACGTAGGAGCGCAGCGCTCACCCTTGCACTACCTGCGGGGTGACGCACCGGCTTTCTTCGTATGCTCTCTATTCATTGTCTTAATACACTGTATCGTTTTTTCTTGGATGACTATCGGTGATCAGTTCAATAATCTGGTCGCAACCAGATGACATGATTCGGCTGGATCGATGATTCTGGTGTCATTGATTAATAACCATTGTGGGGGATTAGAGAAATGAAGAAACTCCAAGAACAACTACAAGCAATAACCGGAACCTTGCCACAGGGCGTCGCTGCAACGCGCTCCGTTACGGTGCTGGAAGGCGCAGCGCTGCGTACCGTGAGTGGTGGTGCGAGCAGCGTCCGGGGTGCTGGCGGGGGTAGCAGCACCACCGTCGTCGTCGCTGTTTCGCGCCGTCGCTGAAGTCTCATACTGATAAGTGCTTTGGCCATGCCCGGCTTTGCCGGGCATGGCCGTCGTCATGTCGCTGATTCATCACGCCCGTCAGCCACTACTCATTTGCCATGCGTTGGCTGGCGATCTGTTGATGGCCGTGCCCGCCCTACGTGCGTTGCAAGCGCACTACGGCAGCCATATTCCCGTGATCTGCGGCACCGAGTCTGAGCATCTCCAGGTTTTCCAATCGCTCGGTTTTACCAACCTTTTCCAGACCACGTTTGCTACCCGCGAACCGCGCCCTGGAGAAACCGTCGTCACACCTTGCGAATGGCGGTTCGATGTGTCGAATGTGCTGCCGCACACCGCCGGTTGCGATTTGCTGATCAATCTGACCGATAGCTGTGGGCCAGCATTCGATGAGCTTGCCCGACAGTGCGCAATCCCGTCCGTCGGATGTCACGCCAATGCTGATCGTCCTGTCATGCGTGCGCCGACATGTCGTCACGCGATTGAAGTTTACTTCGAGGTGGTTCGCGCGCTGTTGCCCAAGGCATACGTGACGAATCACGCTTATTTTCCACACCGTCCTGACGCCGCACACCTCCGCGAGGTTGTGCGTAACGAGATTGGGCCGCATCGCCTCGTGGCGCTGCATGCGGACACCAAGGATTTCAAGATGTGGCCGATTGATCGGTGGGCCGGTTGGTTACAAAGATTGTGGGCCGCAGAGCCCGACACGCGGGTTGTCTTGCTTGGCTATCCGGCGATTCTGATCGAGCACTACGCGATCGATGCGAGGTTGCATGATTGCCGCGATTTGCCGCTGACGGTGAATTATGAAATTGCCGCGATGGCCGACCTGTTTGTCGGCATCGATTCCTGCATGCTGCATGCAGCCGACCTGTGTCGTATCCCATCGGTTGGCATTTTCACCAACGATTACCCACCCGAGTGTTATGGCGTTTATTTCGCCGACAGCGTGTGCTTGACCGGGCATAACCCGCCTACCGACATCGAGGTCGACGATGTATGGCAAGCCTATTGCCAGGTGCGTGATCGGCAGCGGAGTGTACGTGGATGATCAATCCTGAGCAGCTCACTCATGATGTGCTCGCCTTGCATAGCCTTCACCTGCCGGCTTTTCTGCAACAAGAGCCACCGCCAATCCCAACGATTACTTCGGTGCTGAGCGCGACTTTGTCGAACCACTACTTCAACTGCCGCTTGTGGCGTGAGGAAGATTTGGCTCGGCGTCAGAATGTCTCCGATGCGGAAATAGTCGCCAATAAAAGAGCGATCGACCGTTATAACCAGGCGCGCAACGATGCTGTCGAGCGCTTTGACGAATACCTGCTGGCTGGTGGTCTTGAATTTAACGAGCATGCCGCGCCGTGCTCCGAGACTCCCGGCGCAATGGTGGATCGGCTTTCTATCCTGGCGCTGAAACAACATCACATGGCATTGCAAGCGACTCGATCCGATGTGTCGCCCACGCAACGGTCCGAATGTGAAGTGAAGCTGGAGCGTCTGCAATTGCAGCACAGTGATCTGGCAACCTGTCTTCAGCGGCTACTGACCGATTGCCTGAGTGGCACGGCGCGTTTCAGGGTGTACCGGCAGTTCAAGATGTACAACGATCCCCGCTATCGATCAATCACGGCCAGCGCGTCTTTATTGAGTGAATGAAATTTTTATTGCGTGTGACTTGCTGCTTAGTCGTCGGATCGCAAGCTGAGTGTGGTCCGTCATTTGACCGCACCCGACATGAGGCTCAATAGCCGACGGTGAAGTGGCGATTGATATGGGTCGGGTTGGCCCGTTCGTCGAGTATCGACTCCTCATAATCCTCAGGTATTGAGCGGCGCAGCTCCAAAGGGAGGGGCTGCATATTGTGATTGGCGTCTGTGATTAACGCCGGATCATAGGCTCACAGGTATTGATGCGCTTCTGCAAAGAGATGCTATTCGCGAGCGGCATCTTAATATTCCAGATCCGAGTAGCTGAAGTCCGTGCCGATGGGCGGCTGCGCAATGTAGGCAAACGACTACAGCTGATGGCGGAAATTTTGCAGCCTTGAGCGGACTACAATGTCCGCTAACGAGCATTACTTCGGAGGAAACCTTAATGCATTTACGCGCTTTGAACCTGATCGCTGTGGCCGCGTTGGCCTTGCCTATCGCCGCGCAGGCGGAACAACTGAGCTATAGCTATGTTGACCTGGCCCATTTTCCCGAGGCAGATCTGGATGATGACCGCGGTGATGTAGATGGTGACGGCCTGCAGCTACGCGGTTCGTTGTCGGTACACGAAAACTTTTTCGCCTTTGGCGAATTTCAATCACTGGACCTCGACCGAAATGTCGATGTCACGCGATTCCTGATCGGTGGTGGCGGTCACTGGCCCATCAACAACAAGATGGACATCGTTGGACGTCTCGGCATCGTCAATTACGACGTAGACGTGGGCAGCTCCGACGACGATGACACGGGTATCTTTCTCGGTGCGCGTATCCGCGCTGTAGTCGTGCCGAAGTTGGAAGTCGAAGGCGGTGTCGAACATCAACACGTCGAAGTGTACGGCTTGAAGAACGACACCTACTTGGTCGGCGAAGCGCGCTACAACTTTACGCCGCAATGGTCGGCCGGCGTCATTGT
>JANMSB010000120.1:0-5239 GCA_031388915.1 Pseudomonadota bacterium
CATCGCAAACACCACGCGTTTGGACAGGTTTGCATCGACGCCACCAGGATTTTCGACATTCTTCACCATCCAGTTCTCAACGTCGCCGCCGGCACTGAATGCACGCCCTGCCCCGGTCAAAATCGCGATGTCGAAGTCGCTGTCAAAAGCGCCATCGACGAGGAACTGCGTAAGCTCGCGCTCCATCTCCTCGGTGAAAATATTCAGCTTCTCTGGTCGATTGAACGTGACCGTCAGGATCCTCTCGCGCAGGCTGAAGAGCATCGTCTTGTAGTGGTCATACTTGGTCATTAGGGATCCCCGGAAAAGGCATTCGGTGAACGGACAGCGTCACGCGCTACAACGCTTTACAAAACGAGATTGATCGAGTCTCGCGCGCACTATAAAGTAAAACCTTATATTCGTACCGCCGCATATATTCTATTCCCACTGCGGCGTGTATTCCGCATTGTGGCAAGGCACGGAAACGCATACCTGTCGACACGGGTGCGAATGTTTCGGCAATTAGCTATTCGCGATATACATTTTTCGGGCGCCCGACGCGCAGGCCCGAGCGCGTCAAGGTCGTGTTGTGAGTTGCGGGCGAGCAGGTTGGAGACACTACGTGAAAGAACCATGGGATAGAGATTGGGGCGTGCACGCCGACTGGAGCAGGCTGCCCAAAATCGAACCGCGCGTTACAGCGCTGCTGGCGCACTGCAAGGCGCAGTGGGCCGAGCGCGAGGTGCTGGTGCTCGATGATCGCCGCCTTACCTATGGCGAGATGGAAGCCAAGTCGGCGGTGCTAGCTCGACAGCTCATCGCCGCGGGCATCGGCAAGGGCACACGCGTTGGCATCATGTTGCCGAGCGACGAGACCTTCCTCATCACCTGGATGGCGACGACACGCGTCGGCGCGGTCGCAGTGACATTGTCGACGCTGTCGACTGCCGCAGAAATTCAGCGGATCGCGCTGCATGCCGACCTGCACACGCTGTTTGCGCCCAAGCGCTACTTGCATCACGACTATGTGGCGCGCATCGAGGGTGCCTTTCCGAGCCTTGTGGCCGGACGCATCCCCTATCGCTTGACCGAAGCGCCCTACCTGCGCGCGATCTGGTTTTGGGGCGAGGACTCTGCGACGCCTTCCTGGGCACAGCAGGTGGATCTGTCCCAAGAACCCGACGTAGCCGCCGCGCTACTCGCCCAAGTCGAGTCGCAAGTTCATAGCGGCGATCCTGCCAGTATCATCTACACCTCGGGCTCGACTGCCGAACCGAAAGGCGTGATCCACTCGCACGGCAACTTCATCCGCCAGGGCATGAAACTCGCCGCGAGCTTCAAATATCAGAACGACGAACGCGCCTATGCGTCGATGCCGTTCTTCTGGGTTGGCGGCCTCACCACCACGGCAATGTGCATCATGTCGCTCGGGGCAACCATGCTCGCGAGCACCAAGTCTGGCGCAGCGCTGCTGGATTTTCTGGAGCGCGAACGCACTACGACGATCGTTACGTGGCCGCACATCCTGCGTGCGCTGGCGGCCGACGCGAGCTTTCCTGGCCGGAACTGGAGTGCGATGCGCGATGGCGTATTTTTTGAGGCACTGCCTGCCGATCGGCGGCCGAAAGATCCCACTCTCATGTCGACGCCGATTGGCATGACGGAGACCAATGGACCGTACACCATTCAGCAGCGCAATCTGCCGGAGGAACAGCGCGGCTCTGTGGGGCCGCTGATGCGCGGCATCGAGGCTCAGCTCGTGGATGCCGATACAGGCCGTGTGCTTGCGACGTGGTTGGATGGCGATGAACAGGCCGATTCGGATGGACAGATCGGCGTCATGCAGGTGCGCGGCGACGTGCTGATGCTCGGCATGGTTAGGCGCGAACGCAGCGATGTGTTCACGCCCGACGGCTGGTACAGCACCGGCGATCTGTGTTCGTTTCGCCGCGGCTATTTGCATTTCCACGGACGCGCTGACGATCTGATCAAAGCGTCCGGGGCAAACGTGTCACCGCGCGAGGTTGAGTTGGTGCTGCTTAAGATCCCCGGCGTCAGCTCAGTTCAGGTTCTGGGTGTGCCCGACCAGGCGCGCGGTAACGTCGTCGGTGCGTTGATTGTTCCACAACCCGACACGACGTTGAACATCGAGACGATCCGTCGCGAGGCCGCGAAATCGCTTTCAAGCTACAAGGTGCCGCGCGCGATTGTCATCCTCGAAGCATCGAAGGTGCCCATGCTGCCGAGTTCCAAAGTTGACCGACGCGCGGTGCTGAAGCTGCTGTCCGAAGCACTCGAGAACACCTGATTCTGCGGCTTGATTGAACAGCCGCTGCGCGCGCCGATTAGTCACAAACAGAGCGCCTCACGGGTGAGTCCACGGAGAGTCCAGGTTCCACTTTGTGGGACAAGGATTCCGTTTGCAGTCGCATCAAGCCCCGTGCTTGTGCCAACCTCAGGTTGCCTACGGACGTCGCCGAGTACATGACACGGCCTCGTGAGTGTTGCCACGTCGAGAAGTTGGGGGACATCAAATGGGTGAAATACTCACCGGTCGCGTTGCACTCGTGACTGGCGCTTCGTCTGGAATCGGCGAAAGCACGGCACTCGAACTTGCCGCAGCCGGGGTAACAGTTGCTGTCGTCGCTCGGCGTGCAGAGCGACTTGAAGCGCTGGTCGCTAAGATCCAAGCGGCCGGCGGCACAGCGCTTGCTCTTCCTGGCGATGTCACCGACGAGGCGTTCGCAACGCAGATCGTTGCACAGACGGCGAAGCGCTTCGGCCGTCTCGATATTCTGGTCAACTGTGCCGGAATGATTCAGAGCGGCGGAATAGAGAAGGCCGACACCGAGGAATGGCGTCGAGTCATGAACTTGAATCTTTATGCAACGCTATACACGTGCAAGGCGGCCATCGGCATCATGCGCGCCCAAGGCAGCGGCGACATCATCAATATATCGTCCACTGCAGGGCGCCGCGCCGGACCTGGCGCCAGCGCCTACTGCGCGAGCAAATTCGCGCTCACCGCCATGACCTCAAGCATGCGACAGGAAGTCGCGCGCGACGGCATTCGCGTGTGCATCGTCGAGCCCGGCGCTACCACGACCGGAATATCCGAAGGAGTCACCGATGAAAAATTCCGCAAGTTCATCAGCGAACACGTCAGCAAGGAAGGGTCGATGCGGCCTGAAGACGTCGCCGCAGCCATTCGCTTCGTTGTTTCGTTACCGCCCCGCGCTAATGTGTCGGAGCTCTTGATTCAACCAACGATGGACACAGCGCCAATTTGAGAAGGACACTGCATGACGCCTCCACTCATGTTTAGAAATATCTTTCATCTCGGCTATGTGGTCCGGGATATCGATAAATTCACGGCGAAAATGGCGGACCAGTTCGGCGTTGCGAAATGGAAGATTCTTCGGCTTCCAAAAGGCACGGCCGTTAGCGCGCTTGGGTTCGCATATACCCAGGACCTCATGATCGAGTTGCTCGAAGTCGATCTCGAGCAAGAACTCCTGCCGATCTTTCGCGACTGGATTCCCGCGTCCGATACGGATGCTAGGCTTAATCACGTAGCGTATTTAGTCGACAGCGAAGATGAGTTGCAGACTATCGTCAGCCAATTCGAGTCTGCCGGCGTCGCAACCGCCGTGCGCGCCAGCTTCGGCGACATATTCAGTCAGTACTACTATGCCGATACCGTGGCGCAGCTTGGGCATTACAGCGAATACGTCTGCCTCGGCCCTACCGGACGCGAGTTTCTAGCGGATATCCCACGTAACTAATAACCCGGTGGGAAAATACATCTGACATTTTGCGTAGCGGCCGGTTTTAAACCGGCCTACCTCGATGTAGGTCATGCCGGGCTTGCTTGGAACACTGACTGGCCGGCCTCAACTCAATTTTTCGGTACCAACAGGCGGGTTTCTTATCAATTGATATGGCCCGCCCCTACGCGAGCCGGAAACAACAGGATATATATTTGCCCGCCGGGTGAGTCGCTAGCGAACCGCCTCGACGCCCCCAATCGAAGTCCGGTGCATGGTGCGCCCGGAGTCCCGCGCGTAGGGGATCACACGGTGTAGCGCGCCCGTGTTGTCCCAGACGACGAGATCACCTTGCTGCCACTGGTGTTGATAGGTGAAGGTGGGTTGGGCCGTCCACTCCAACAGACGGGCAAGCAGCGCGCGCCCTTCAGCCTGCGGCATGCCCACGATACGATCAGCGGTATAACCAATGATCAGCGACTTGCGCCCGGACTCGTGCGTCCAGACAAGCGGCTGCTCCTTGTGGCGGTCGCGCACCGCCTCAGGCAGCGACTCGGGGAGCGCAAACTCCCGAATCGAGGCTGCCACGGAGTGGACCACACGCAAGTTGGCGAGCTCGGCTTTTTCGTCCTCGGGTAAGGCATCGTACGCAGCGTAGGTACTCGCAAACTCAGTCTGACCGCCCTTCGGCGCGACGCTGCGCGCACTCAGCACGCTTGCCTTCGAGGGCGGAATGTCCGCGATGATGCCATCCATGTGCCAGAAGAAGGTGCCCAGCACGTACTCAGGCAAGGGATTGATCTTGGGATCCAAGCTGATCGTGTAGACATCCTTGGTATCGTTATCGCCACCCGGCGCGGATTGGGTGAAGTTGACACGCGTGCCTAGCAGATCGGTGAATGCAAGCTGTTCTTCGTCTGTGAGCCCCAGGCGAGGAAAGACCAGCACACCACGCGCTTCGAGCAGTTCGAGACAGTGCTGGGCGATTTCTTCGGACAGCAGCGCGGAGCGATCAACATGCACGATGGCGCCGATGCTTGGCTTGACGTTCTCGACTTTGATTTTCACGTGCATACCCTCATAAGTTTTTCTCAGCTCTGCCCGAGGCGCCTTGCGCCCTCTCGAGCCCGCGGTGACTGCTAAGTCATGACTCGGCCGCCATTGACGCCGATGGTCTGTCCGGTGACGTAGCCGGAGGCCTCGGAGACAAGCCAGGCGCAGGCATTGGCAATGTCTTCGGGCTCGCCGGTACGTCGCACCGGCAGCGACTGCATTAGGGTCTCCACCGGAATTTGGAATCGCTCCCTGTTCGCCTCGGACATCACCGTATGCATCACTGAGCCCGGTGGAATGTTGTTAACGGTAATACCCAGAGGACCGAGCTCCTGGGCCAGCGTGCGGGTCAGCGAAATCACCGCTCCCTTCGACGCGGAATAATGTGCCATGTTGAAAGCGCCGGTCTGGGCGCTGGACGAAGAGATATTGACGAT
>JANMSB010000014.1:0-3399 GCA_031388915.1 Pseudomonadota bacterium
CAGCTCTGGTCGGACCGATATCAATCCATCGTCGAGATGGAGAATCATCTGGCGCGTAACGGCACGCGTGTTATTAAGTTCTTCCTGCATCTTTCCAAAGATGAACAGCGTAAGCGCTTTTTGAAGCGCATCGAAGAACCCGAGAAGAATTGGAAATTCAGTCTCGCCGACTTGAAAGAACGCGCGTGCTGGAAAGAGTACATGCAGGCCTACGCCGCCTGTCTTGCTGCGACCAGCAGCAAACCGTCGCCGTGGTATGTCGTGCCGGCTGACGACAAAGAAAATTCGCGTTTGATCATCGCCGACATCATTGTCGATACGCTGAAGGATATGCAGCTTAGTTATCCGAAATTAAGCGCCCTACAGCAACAGGAGTTAGCGCAGGCAAAGAAATTATTGCAGAGCGAAGTGTAGGAGCGGTTCGCGCACGCCCTTGCCTCAATCTTGGACAGTAAGAGGGCGGCTCACGAGCTGCCCCTACGGTTACTACATCGTGCCCGACACCGATAACGGTCGGCGGCCCTGAGCATCAGGCGGGCCCAACACCTGCATGCTCTCGGCAATGTTGGTTGGCGTGGTGTTGCGCGCTGCTACCAATGTATTCAGTTCATAGCTGCGATCCGCGGCGAACTTAAGTGTGCCGGTGACATCGATGACCGCACCGTCTAAATCTTCCAGAGCGCCGGTGAGTGTGTCGGCGACCGCATTGGGCGCAGGGAACTGCAAGCGATAGGCGCCAATGTTATTTGGCTGGCCGGCAGGACCGGTGAGATCGACGATATCCAATGTGCCTTGCGCGCTGACCGGCCAGTTATCCTTGAGCACCAACTCGCTGAACTTCGCCTGCGCAGTGCCCACCCAACCGCCAGGCAAACCGCCGCTACCAACCAGAGATTGCAATGGCAACGACGCCGACACATCGGTGAGCGCAATGCGGCCAGTCAGCGCTGCGCTGACACGCGCCTGGGCAAAGCCATTGGCCTGCGTGAGTTTGACGTCGGCAGCCAATTTGCCGGTTAACAGCGGCAAGAAGCGCATGCGCCATTCGGCATTGCCCAGATTCAACACGCCTGCCTGCAAGCCAGTGACTTGCCCGTGCCAAACGCTGCCGCTAACGCCGGCGCTACGCACGCCATGCTTCGCCAGTTGGCGGCTGAGTAGCGTCGCTGGCAGGGTAACCAACACAAATAGCAGGTACGCGCCAACGCCGATCAATAACCACTTGCGGGGAGTGAGGTTCATGCAGTGCGTGCCCAGCTCAGCCGCCGCGCGCCAAGGTCAGGCTGGCGTTCACTTGGCCGCTCTGCGCGGTGCGGGAAATGTCTGCGGCGGTGACGTGAATGCCGTATTCCTTTTGCAAGGCGCCCAGCCATAACACCAGGGCGTCAAATTGTACGCCCTCGAAACGCACACGCACGCCATTGGGTCCATCCGGTGTTTGGCCGGTCAAGGCCGAGCCGAGGTTGCCACCGCTGACCGAGTTGGCAATCAACACCACCATCGACTCGCCGCTGCTGTTGATGGTGGGCTGCGTGCTGCCCAACGCACTGAGTTGCGCCGCAACGCCTTGCATCCATGCCAGGTCTTGCTGCTTTTGTTCGATGCGGCCATTGCGTTCGGCCACCGCTTTATTCATCGGCGCTATGCCTAGCGTATAGATTGCAGTCAGCAGCGCCAGAATCGTGCCGGCAACAATAATCATGCGCTCGCGCGGTTGCAGCGCCATGAAGCGCACCTTGAGTTGCGCGTATTGCTGGTAAAAACGGGTTTTGAAGTCGGCGTACACAGTCATGCTCCTTGCGGTACTTTTAGTTGCAGACGCCCCTCAATGCGATTGTCCTTGGGGTTGGCCGACTGAATTTCAGCGTTGACGCCACGTGTTTGCGCCTGCCGCCGTATTTGTTCCAAGGCATCGACATTCGGCGCCATGATGCGCAGATCGACACTATCGTCGCGATACGACACGGCATCCAGTTGCAGCTCGGGCGTCTTGCCCACCACGTCGCTTAAGGTGCTGAGGCTGAGCATCAGGCCATTCGCACCGCTGCTGGCTTGCAACTGCAACAAGCGCGCTTCAAATACACGACGCGCTTCGCTCGCCGCCACTGGCGCCGCACCGGGCAGGCCCATCGAGTAGGTTTGCGCGATTTGCTGATCCAACGCAGCTTCTTGCTTGCCTAAGCGGAACAGCTCCACGCCTTTAACTAGAAAATGAGCGGCCACCAAGCCGGCCACTAACCCCGCTGCATAACGCCACGG
The DNA here is from genome assembly GCA_031388915.1 of Pseudomonadota bacterium. Lineage (GTDB taxonomy): Bacteria > Pseudomonadota > Gammaproteobacteria > Steroidobacterales > Steroidobacteraceae > CAILZL01. Next base: position 2,260 of record JANMSB010000014.1, read on the forward strand.
CTTGAAACGACTATTTAAATTAACGCGCGGCGCATACACGCCTTGCAGCAGGTTGATGCCGCCCTGACGGCTGGTTTGCAAGGCCAACAAGGGCAATACGCCATCGGGAAGTAACTTGATCTGCACACTACTCATGCGCTCGCGAACCGATTCCAGCGCGGCTTGCTCGGCGTCGTATTCGCTTTCCGCGACGTAGATGGTCAGCGGCGTTGCAGTGTTGGCCGGCAACAGCAACTGCAAGGCTTCGGCAAGGGGCTCGACATCCAAGGTGGTGACGGGCGCATCGTGGGGTTTGGCGGAGACGCGCCCTTGATCAATCAGCAAGGTGGCGCCATCGATCGTGATGGGCAACAGGCTGGTGTCGACGTACAACGCTTCCGCATGTAAGCCCACTTCGCGCAAGGTAAAGATCCACTGCTGCATGGCATCGTGCGACACCACGATCACCGGCGTGCCGGGCCGCGTATCGCGCTTACCAAGGGCAAAGTGCAGGGCATCGACATCGCTGGCCAGTTGATCTTCCAACGCATAGGGCACGATCTGGTTAAGTTTGACGCCGCCCTTCATCGGCGGCAGCGCCGGCTCAAGTTGCAAAGCGTCGGTGCCCGGCACCAGCACTACCACGCTACGGCCCGTGGCCAAGCCGGCTGCTTCCTGCAAGCTGCCTTGCAGTACTGCGCCTAACCTTGCGCCATGGGTGTCAACCAGCAGCCACTGCGCGACGATGTCAGCATCGGTCGATGGCGTTAACAAGCGGATGACAAGGGTTTCTGACATGGGTTTCAATGGGTGCCGAAGCTGCGTTGAAAAATTTGGGCTTTAGCATTGCTGCCTGTGCCGTTGCGCTTCAGGACACTGTACAGGGCGAATTCGGTAGTTCCAAGCGTGACCAGAATATTGGCGCGGAAGTAGATGGTGGTTTCGGCCAGGTAGTCGGGATGTTCTTGCATCAGCTTCTTGAAATCGCTGTCTTGATCGAATGACGTCTTGACGTCGTTGATACGCGGAAAGCAGCCGTTGGCGCGGCTGGTGTTGAAGCTGTCGAGGTCGTTGCTGTTCTGAGTCAGGCTGCTGCTTAGCGAATCCAGTAATAGCGCCGGCGCGGTGCACACATTCAGTGGCGTACCCACCGGCAGCGCC
>JANMSB010000139.1:0-24379 GCA_031388915.1 Pseudomonadota bacterium
GCATTACCGATGTCTTCGGAGGCCATGCGCAGTACACGGCGCGCGATGTATCTGGGATCGCAACCGCCATCGAGCATGCGGCACAGCCAGTACAAGGCGGCGTCGGGATCACTGCCGCGTACCGACTTATGCAGTGCGGAAATCTGGTCGTAAAAGACATCGCCCTTGTTATCGAAACGACGCAGCGTGCCGCTGGCGACTTCATTGGCGATGCTTAAAGTTAACGATGGCGGTGACTCGCCCTGTGCCAGATCCAACGCCAGTTCCAGCATGTTGAGTGCACGCCGACCATCGCCATCGGCGGCTTTGGCAATTAACGCTAAGGCGCCTGGTGCTATGTCGAAGCTCACTTGCTCAACTACGAGTGCTCGTTGCAGCAGCTTGAGCAATTGCACTTCATCCAACGCGCGTAACACGTACACGCGGGCGCGCGACAGTAAGGCGTTGTTCAATTCAAATGACGGATTCTCAGTAGTCGCGCCGATGAACACCAGCGTGCCGTCTTCCACCCAAGGCAAGAAAGCATCCTGCTGCGCTTTGTTGAAGCGATGCACTTCATCCAGAAACAACAACGTACGGCGTCCGGACTGAGCACGAATGGTCTGCGCTTGCTCTACTGCCGCGCGAATATCCTTTACGCCAGCCATCACTGCCGACAGCGCCATAAACTCGGCATCGCAGCGTTTGGCAATCAGGCGCGCCAACGTCGTTTTGCCCGTGCCGGGCGGTCCCCACAAAATCATGGAATGCAGATGCTGGCCATCCAACATGCGCCGCAGGCTGTTGCCTGCCGTCAGCAAGTGCTCCTGCCCTACCACCTCATCCAACGTTTGCGGTCGCAACCGATCAGCGAGCGGTCGTGTGTCAGGCACAGCATTCATGCGCGAACGACAAGCGCCTCAAACCAGCGCGGCCAACGACCCAATGGCGTCAGTGCCAACAACACGGCAGGCACGATACCGATCACATCGGCAATGAGATCGCGCACATCGGCTTGACGACCAAGCTGCATCGCGCCTTGCAACACTTCCACCAGGATGCCCATACCGAACATGGCCAGCCCCACTATCCAATAGCGACGTCGCGGATAAATGCCGCAGAACCAAAACGTCAGCAAGAAATAGCCGACGGCATGTTCAAACTTGTCGTTCCAAGCGGGCAGTTTCAACTCGTGCATCGGCGCCAGACTCAAGTACATCGCCGCCAGCACCGACACCCAACCGAAGATCAACCAAAATCGCCCGTAACGCAGATCAGACAACATCATCACTTTCCTTTCGCTGCGCCGGTGTTATCCACTACGTCCACACCCTTGGGGATACTGAATTTGAATTGCGACTCTGCCACCGCCACATTGCGTTTTAGTTGCTGGAACTGCAACAAGGTGGTTTGTCCGAGTTTGTCGGTGAGCGACATCGCCACCAGTTGATCTTTGCGCAAGGCCACCTGCAATAACTTGAAGTCGGTGTCATTGCGTTTGGGCACGAGGTTAATAACTGTCATGCCATCGCGTTGCTCGACATGTTCGATTTCGAAGCTGTCGCGCAAATTACCTTGACCGGATAACAACATCGCCGGCGTGCCGTTCAAAGACAGATCGGCGCGCCGGATGGTCACTTGCTCCAACTCAGGATCGTACAGCCAGATGCGCTCACCGTCGGACACGATGGTCTGCGCATTGGGCTTGGCGTAGTCCCAACGAAACTTGCCGGGCTTTTTAATGACCAGCTTGCCGATGCTTTTGTCGGTTGCCTGGCCGCGACTGTCTTGTACGGATTGCGCGAAGTCGGCTTGCAAGCTTTGCAGGCCGCTGAAGAAGCGATCCAGCGCTTGATAGCCGCTATCGACGGTAGCTTCGGTTTGCGCGTGTGCGTTACCCGCCAGCAACAACCAAGGCAATGTATAACTAGCGAGGCATCGAATCACTTTGTGCATCAAGCCTACTCTCTACGTGATGAAGGGCAATCCGCCGACAGGCGTGACTACACAGACCATACCTATCGACTCTTGGTTCGGTCCTGTTCCTGATTAGCCCTATTCCTGATTGGGAGCCGGCACCAACACTTCACGCGAACCATTGGATTGCAGCGGGCTGACCAGCCCGGCGTTTTCCATGCTTTCCAGCATGCGTGCAGCACGGTTGTAGCCAATCTTCAAACGCCGCTGCACGTAGGAAATAGAGGGCTTGCGGCTTTCCACCACAATCTTGACCGCTTCGTCATACAACGCATCTTGTTCAGGATCGCCGCCCTCTTCGCCGTCGCCCTCCTCACCCGGCAGACCAGGAATGGCGCCAGTCGGACCAGAGAGAATTTCGTCGATATAGGTGGGACCGCTACTGCTCTTCAATGCACCGACCACGCGATGTACCTCGGCGTCGGACACGAATGCGCCATGCACACGCACCGGCACCGAGGTACCGGGCTGCAGGAACAACATGTCGCCGTGACCCAGCAATTGCTCCGCGCCCATCTGATCGAGAATCGTGCGCGAATCGACTTTGGCCGAAACTTGGAAGGCAATACGCGTAGGAATGTTGGCCTTGATCAAACCGGTGATCACATCCACCGACGGACGTTGCGTCGCCAGAATCAAATGAATGCCGGAGGCACGCGCCTTCTGCGCCAGGCGTGTAATCAATTCTTCAACCTTCTTGCCGACGATCATCATCATGTCGGCCAATTCATCGACGATGACGACGATGAACGGCATGGGCTCCAGAAACGGCACCATCTCAGGTGTGCCATCAGGCGGCAATCGCTTCATCTGGATGGGATCGCGAATCGGTTGCTTGGCCTCCTGCGCATCTTTCACTTTGCGATTGAAACCGGCCAAGTTGCGCACGCCCAATGCGGACATCAATTGATAGCGCCGTTCCATCTCGGCGACACACCAGCGTAGTGCGTTGGCGGCCTGCTTCATGTCGGTGACCACCGGCGACAGCAAATGCGGGATGCCTTCGTAGACCGATAGCTCCAACATCTTGGGGTCGATCATGATCAAGCGCACATGCTCGGCAGTGGCTTTATAGAGCAGCGACAACACCATCGCGTTCACCGCGGTAGATTTACCGGAACCCGTGGTACCACCCACCAGCAAATGCGGCATGCGTCCCAGGTCCGCAACCATGGGCGCACCGCTGATGTCCTTGCCCAACACCAACGCCAGCGGCGAGGCCATGTCATCGTAGGCTTTGGACTTGATGATTTCGCCTAGCGTGACCAGTTCGCGCTTTTCGTTGGGGATTTCCAGGCCTACCGTCGATTTACCGGGAATCACTTCAACAATACGCACACTGATGGTCGATAAGGAGCGCGCCAGATCTTTGGCGAGATTGCTGATCTGATTCACCTTCACGCCCGAAGCAGGCTGCAACTCAAAGCGAGTAATCACCGGGCCAGGATGCACGGCCACCACTTCCACTTCCACGCCGAAGTCGCGCAGCTTCAGTTCCACCAAGCGCGACATGGCTTCCAGCGCATCGGATGAATAGCTCGCTTGATGTACGGGCGCATCGTCCAGCAACGACAGCGGTGGTAAATCGGTGGCGGCCACGTTTTCAAACATGGGTACCTGGCGCTCTTTTTCCAGGCGATCGCTTTTCTCCACCTTGGGCGCGACAGTTTCGATCTTCGGTGGCGCACGTTTGGCCACGCGCTTTTGTTCTTCGCGCACCACTTCCATACGTGCTTCTTTGGATTCGCGGCCGACTTTTTTATCTTGCGCTTCCTGCCAGCGCGCCTGCGCCCACTCCACGCTCTTCAACACCCAATGGCCGAGGCGATCCATCACATTAATCCACGACAATCCGGCAAACAGCGACACCGCGGCCAACCACAGGGCCAGCAACAACAGCGTCGCGCCTAATAAATTCAAACCGCGCAGCGAACCGCTGCCCACTAATTCGCCCAACACACCGCCAGCGCTGCTGGGATAACCCACGCTGGAAAAATGCAACGTCGCCAGACCGCAGCTAGTGATCAACGTCAAGACAAAACCACCGATGCGAAACGCCATTGATGCACGGCTTTGTGCCGCCGGAGTTTCGCCACGAAACAACATCCAGCCGGTGAGCCCCAGCATTACCGGAAACAAGAAAGCAGGACGACCAAACAACCACATCAAAAACCCAGCGATATTCGCGCCCACTGGGCCAATCCAATTCGACACCGGTCCGGGTTCACCGGTGGTGGAAAACGAGGGATCGGCGGCGTCGAAACTGGCCAGTGCGACCAGCAAGATCAGCGCCAACGCGCCGAGCACAAACAAGGCGCTCTCGCGTAACGCACGCGAGACCAAGCCGCTTAAGCCGTTGTGCGTCGCGGCCTTTGCTGATTGTGATGTCGAACTACTCACTCATTCGCCTTTGGCAATTGCATGACTGTATAAACACAAACTTGGTCCTCACGTTCTACCTGGGGCTTGATGCCGGCCCACTCGATCCCAACCTTCTAGCTTGATCGCTGCTGAGTCGTTATTTTGGCGGATGCGAGGTTTGCAACTTGGCGGGCTGCACGCACTCACATACCATCGTAGATCTTGTGGTCGCCAAGCGGACTCAACGTTTAATGCGTAAGAACCTTAATAGCACCGGCAAGACCTTGAATTCACACGGCCAAGCGTGGCTGACAACGAGCTTGCAACGACGCTTGAATTGACTTTGGAGTATACATGACGGCCCCTGTTCACTCGCGTTTGATCATCCTGGGCTCCGGCCCCGCCGGCTATGCCGCCGCCGTGTATGCGGCGCGCGCCAATCGCAACCCACTGCTGATTACCGGCATGGAAGCGGGCGGCCAACTCATGACCACCACCGAAGTCGACAACTGGCCGGGCGATGCGCACGGCCTGACCGGTCCGGTCTTGATGGAACGCATGCGCACCCATGCCGAGCGCTTCAATACGCAAATCGTCAACGACCACATCAACAAAGTCGATCTGTCCAAACACCCATTTGTACTGGAAGGCGACGCGGGCAAATACACCTGCGACGCCCTCATCATCGCCACCGGCGCCACCGCCAAGTACTTGGGCCTGCCCTCGGAGCAGGAGTATCGCGGCCGAGGTGTGTCAGCCTGCGCGACCTGCGATGGCTTTTTCTTCCGCAACCAAAAAGTGGCGGTGATCGGCGGCGGCAATACCGCCGTGGAAGAAGCTTTATATTTATCCAATATCGCCGAACATGTCACGCTGGTGCATCGCCGCGACAAGCTGCGCTCGGAAAAGATTCTGCAAGATCACCTGTTCGCCAAGGAAAAAGAAGGCAAGGTAAAGATCTTGTGGAATCACGCCGTGGATGAAGTGCTGGGCGACGATGCGGGCGTGACTGGTCTGCGTGTAGCGCCTACCGACGGTAAAGCCAAACACGATCTTGACCTCACCGGCGTATTCATTGCCGTCGGTCATGCGCCCAACACGCAATTGTTTGAAGGCCAACTGGCCATGAACAACGGCTACTTGGTGGTCAAGAGCGGCATTGCCGGCAATGCCACGGCGTGCAGCGTACCCGGCGTATTTGCTGCTGGCGATGTGGCCGATCATGTGTATCGGCAAGCCATTACGTCGGCCGGCACCGGCTGCATGGCGGCGCTGGATGCAGACAAGTATCTGGATCAGGTTGATGCCGGACATTGATGTAATAGAACAATGGCTGTCCGGGTTCTGCGTTCCATCCACGAAGTTTCTGCAACGGACTGGAACGCGCTGGAATTACATGGACAGCCGTTTCTACGCCATGAGTTTCTAGCCGCATTGGAAGATACCGGTTGCGCTAACACCACTACCGGTTGGACACCGCAGCATCTATTGTTACTCGATGATGCCCAGCACTTGCTCGGCGCGGTGCCGCTGTATTTGAAAACGCATTCGTATGGCGAGTTCGTCTTCGATTTTAGTTGGGCGCAGTCCTTTGATCGTTACTTCCATCAAGCCGGCCAGCATTACTATCCCAAGCTAGCCGCTGCGGTACCGTTTACCCCCGCCACCGGACCGCGCCTGCTAGTCGCCAAGCAGGCAACTGCGAACATCCGGCGCGCGCTGCTGACTGCGCTGGAATCGCTATGTGCGGAATTGCAGGTATCAAGCACCCATCTGTTGTTTACCGATACCGAGGATTATCAGTCGTTAATCGCGCAGGGCTGGTTACCACGCACTAGTTGCCAATTTCACTGGTTCAACCGCGGTTACGCCTGCATGGACGATTTCCTGGCGAGCTTCCGCGCCGACAAGCGCAAGAAAGCCAACCGCGAACGGCGACGAGTATTGGAGGAATACGGCATTCGTTACCAGACATTGAGCGGCGCGGAGCTTGATGCCCAGCAATGGCAAACGGTGTTTTCATTTTCGCAGAACACCTTCTACCAGCATGGCCATGAGCACTATCTCAACGAGCAATTCTTTCAGCAGGTAGCGCAGGCATTACCCGATCAAGTCATGGTGAAACTAGCCGAACATCAGGGTAAGCCGGTGGCCGCAGCGATTTTCTTTCATAGTCACGACACGCTGTTTGGCCGCTACTGGGGCGCGCATGATAATTACGACAGCCTGCACTTCGAAACCTGCTACTACCAAGGTATCGAGTTTTGCATCGAGCGTGGCCTGCAATTGTTCGAGCCCGGCACTCAGGGCGAGCATAAAATCGCCCGTGGCTTCGAGCCCACCCTGTCCTATTCGGGACACTACCTGCGCGAACCACGTTTTCGTCAGGCGCTGGCCGACCATTTGGATCTGGAACGTCAGGCGGTTAACGAGTATCTAACCCAGATGCGCGAACACATGCCCTTTCATCGCGATAGTCACGCACCGCATGAATAATCTCGTGTGGCTCAACGAGTTCGATCCGCCCGATGTCTTTCCAGACATCGCACAGGCGCTCGACGATCCGCCCGGCTTGCTGGCGGCCGGTGGCGATCTGCGGCCGGAGCGATTGTTGGCCGCCTATCGGCGCGGCATTTTTCCCTGGTATTCCACTGGCCAGCCGATCCTGTGGTGGTCGCCCGATCCACGCACGGTATTGTTCCCCCACGAGATGAAGGTGTCGCGCAGTTTGGCCAAGACCGCGCGCAATCGCGGCTTTGAGGCGCGCTTTGATACCGATTTCGCGGCGGTGATGGCCGGTTGCGGTGATCGCAAATTGCGCCCCGAGGGCACTTGGATCACTCGCGAAATGCGGGCGGCCTATCAACAATTGCACACCCAGGGCTGGGCGCATTCGGTAGAAACATGGCTGGACGGAGCCTTGGTGGGCGGCTTGTATGGCGTGCAACTGGGTGGTGTGTTCTTCGGCGAATCCATGTTTAGCCGTGTCAGCAATGCCTCCAAGTTCGCCCTGATGTCATTGTGCAAACGGCTGATCAACCAACAAGTCGGCTTTATCGACTGCCAAATGTCCACGCCACATTTGTTGAGCCTGGGCGCCCGCGATGTTTCACGCCGCCAATTTCTCGAACTGCTGCATCAGCACCTAGCCTAGGAACCCGTTTACGATTTCGATCAAGGGATGCAGTGCAAGGAAAAATGGCTAGAAAAAACGCAGCGTACACGCAGTACGTGAGTATTTTTCTAGCCATTTTGACGCCGCAATGCGCCCTTCAGCGAGATCGTAAACGGGTTCCGAACCTTTACATTGCATTGCTGCGCACACTTATGCACAATTCGCGCGCCTTTTCCGGCCCAAACTTTAAATTTGCGAGATACATGTCGAAGGAAGATGCCATTCAGATGGAAGGTCGCGTGATCGACACGCTGCCCAACACCACATTCCGCGTACAGCTCACTAACGGCCACGTGGTTATTGCCCACATTTCGGGCAAGATGCGCAAGAACTATATTCGCATCCTCACCGGCGACGCAGTCACCGTCGAACTGACGCCTTACGATCTGACCAAGGGCCGTATCGTTTACCGCGCCCGCTAAGCGCAACACATCGCTAAAACAACAAGGCCGACTTAACGTCGGCCTTGTTGTTTTCTGCGTCATTTATTAGAGCGTAGTGGCGGGTTTCAAACCCGTCACCCAACACCCGCCACCCAAGCACATCGGACGGGCGGGTTTGAAACCCGCCCCTACTCGAGCAGCGCCGGTTCTTCGTTGGAACGCGTCGCCACCTTGAGCTTGTCGTCCGGGCCAACACTGATATAGGCATGACCGCCATTCACCAAGTTGCCGAATAACAAGTGTTCGGCCAGGGCGCGCTTGATGGACTCCTGAATCAGGCGAGCCATCGGTCGGGCGCCCATTTTTGGATCGTAGCCTTTCACTGCCAGCCACTCGCGCACGCTATCGTCGATATGGATCTGCACGCCCTTCTGTTCCAACTGCGACTCCACTTCTAACAACAACTTGTCCACCACGCGCTGAATGGTGCGGTTGTCCAGGCTGTTGAATTGGATGGTGGCATCGAGGCGGTTACGGAACTCTGGTGAGAACAGCCGCTTGATAGCCTCCATCCCATCGCTGGCGTTATCGCCCGCGACAAAACCGATGGCCGGGCGATTCATCTCGAACGCGCCAGCATTGGTGGTCATGACGATGATCACATGGCGGAAATCCGCCTTGCGGCCATTGTTGTCGGTCAAGGTGCCGTGATCCATGACTTGTAACAATAAATTGAACACGTCGGGATGCGCCTTCTCCACTTCGTCCAGCAACAGCACCGCATGCGGATGTTTGTTGACCTGTTCGGTAAGCAAGCCACCTTGATCGAAGCCCACATAGCCCGGCGGCGCGCCGATCAAGCGCGAGACGGTGTGACGCTCCATGTATTCGGACATGTCAAAGCGAATTAGCTCGACACCCAAAGCCAAAGCCAGTTGGCGCGTAACCTCGGTTTTTCCCACACCGGTGGGACCCGCGAACAGGAACGAACCCACCGGCTTGCGTTGATCGTTGAGACCAGAGCGCGCCATTTTGATCGCCGCCGACAAGGACTCGATAGCCGCATCCTGGCCATAAATAACCAACTTGAGATTGCGCTCCAAGTTCTTCAGCAAGTCGCGATCCGAGGTCGAGACACTCTTAGGCGGAATACGCGCAATGCGCGCCACCACGTCTTCGATCATCGTTACGGTGACCACGCTTTCGCGTTCGCCCACCGGTTTCAATCGCAGACGCGCACCCGCTTCGTCGATGACGTCGATGGCTTTATCAGGCAACTGCCGGTCATTGATATGACGCGCCGCCAACTCGGCAGCGACTTTCAATGCCTCATCTTCGTAACGCACGCCGTGGTGTTCTTCGAAGCGCGAACGCAGGCCTTTAAGGATTTCCACCGTCTCCGGCACGCTGGGCTCCAGTACATCAATCTTCTGGAAGCGGCGCGCCAACGCATGGTCTTTTTCAAAGATGCCGCGATATTCGGTGTAAGTCGTTGAGCCGATGCAACGCAGCTCGCCATTGGCCAGGGCCGGCTTGATCAGGTTGGAGGCGTCCATCACGCCGCCCGAGGCAGCGCCCGCGCCGATCACGGTATGAATTTCGTCGATGAACAGGATCGAACCCGGATTCTTTTTGAGTTCCGACAACACCGCCTTGAGGCGTTTTTCGAAATCACCGCGGTACTTAGTGCCGGCAATCAGCGACCCCAGGTCCAGCGAAAACACGGTGCAATCGGTGAGCACTTCCGGCACCTTGCCTTCCACGATCAGGCGCGCCAACCCTTCCACCATGGCGGTTTTGCCCACACCTGCTTCGCCCACGTACAGCGGATTGTTTTTGCGGCGGCGGCACAAAATCTCGACGGTGCGCTCGACTTCCTGATGGCGGCCAATCAAGGGATCGATACGTCCCTCCATGGCCATCTTGTTGAGATTGGTGGCGTACTTCTCCAGCGCCGAACCGCCCTCGCCATCGCGGTCGGTAGCTTCCGGATTCACGTCTTCCTTTTCCTTGGGCGCAGTCTCGTCGCCGACTTTGGATAATCCGTGCGAAATAAAATTCACCACATCCAAACGCGCCACTTCCTGCATGGAAAGCAAGTAGGCTGCATGCGAGTGCTTTTCGCTGAAGATGGCCACTAGGACATTGGCGGTGCTGACTTCTTTCTTGCCGCTGGACTGCACGTGGAACACCGCACGCTGCAACACACGCTGGAAGCCCAAGGTCGGCTGCACTTCACGCTCGTCGCCATCCTTGAGGCGCGGCGTGGTTTGATCGATGAACTCCTGGAGTTCTTTGCGCAGGCGCACCACATCGGCGCCGCAGGCGCGCAGTACTTCGCGCACCTTGGGGGTGTCGACGATGGCGAGCAGTAGATGCTCGACCGTCATGAATTCGTGACGAGCCTCGCGGGCTGCCTGGAATGCCTCATTGAGGCAAAGTTCAAGTTCATTGCTTAACACTCGCGCACCCTCTTGCAATTCCCGGAATCCACCAGTGGACGCATCACAACAAACGCCTCAGGCCTCTTCCATGGTGCACAACAACGGATGTTGCTGCTGACGCGCGTAGGCCATCACTTGCGCCACCTTGGTCTCGGCAATCTCGTACGTAAACACTCCGCATACCCCTTTACCCCGAGTATGCACTTCCAACATCACGCGCGTGGCATTTGACCGATCCAGACCAAACACCCGTTCCAACACGTCGACGACAAACTCCATCGGCGTATAGTCGTCGTTCAGCAGCAGCACCTGATACAGGGGCGGCCGCTTCAGCTTCGGCGCAGCCTCCTCTACGATCAAACCGCGTTCGGAATCGGGATGGTGTTCGCTCATGGTCACGCAATGGTTGTCAGATACCTATATAGGAGTCCCGGCAGCGCAAAACAAGCAGGGCTTGCAAATTTAGCGCCCTTATCTGCTGGAGCTTCCCAAATACTGTAATAGACAGCCGTCACACTGGCCAAGCGGGGCGAACCAATGCACCACAACGCTCTACTACCGCTATCGGCCGGGGCGGTCGGTTTCTTGATGCGGCCCGACAGTTTTTCCTGGAATCTCACCTCTGCAAGGCCGCGCCAAGCCGTGCGGCCGACCAGACACCCTTGCAGTTGTGTAGGCGAATTGAAACAATTTCTTTTGCGCTGAACAGGTTAAGCTAGCTCTCTGAAATCATTACATAGAAATGCGGAATCCTCACAAACTAACTGCCCAGCATGGCCTCCCTTCTTAAATCACCCAATGCGTTGACACAGCTAGGCGCCCTCAGCGGTCCGCAGTGGCTGGAACTGAGTATTAAGCACGCTCCGCAGATCGTGATGGGTTTGGCGGTGGTGGGCATTGCCTGGCAAGCAGCGCACCTGACCTGGCTGCTGCTGTCGCCCAGTGCGATGCCGGCGGAAGTCAGCACTGCGCCCGGCATCCTGCCGCAGACCAGCAACCCATCTATTGACCCGCAAAGCATTGCCAATGCGCACTTGTTCGGCGTTGCCAACGGCAACGCTACGACCGATCCCAATCACCTGCCACAGACACAAATGAGTCTGGTGTTATCCGGCACCATGGCGCTGGACGATCCAGCCGGCGGCTTTGCAATCGTTGGCGAAAACGCCGCCAACGCCAAGTTCTATCGGGTGGGCGCTGCCATCAATGGCGGCGCACGACTGCACTCGGTATATGCTGATCGCGTCATCATCGACCGTAACGGCAGTTTGGAGACCCTGGTATTACCCCGCGGCGCGCCCACTTCCGCAGCTGCGCCCATGGTGCGCAATGTGGTCACCACCTCCGTGGGCGATAACTTGCGCCGAATCGCTACCAGTAACCCCAACGCGCTCGGCGAATTGCTGCGCGCACAGCCGGTGTTCAGCAACGGTGTGCAAAAAGGTTTCCGAGTGTATCCGGGACGTGACCGTCAGCAATTCACGCGCCTGGGGTTGCAACCTGGTGATCTGGTCACGGCGGTCAACGGTACTGCACTCGATGATGTGAACCGCAGTAAAGAGATTCTGGACACCCTGACAACCTCCAGCACCGCGCAGGTGACGGTGGAACGTAACGGCACCAGCCAGCAGTTAAGCCTGGACATGGCAACCATTTCATTACCCGAGGCGGCGGCCGACAGCACTAGTTCGAGCAGCGTCAGCGGATCGCCCCAGGGGGCACTCGACGGATCAGCCACGAACCGTGGGTTGCGCAGCAATCGGCCGGGCGGCGTTCCAGCCGGGATGCCTGCCGACGCGAGCGCGCAATAGCGCGTCATTATTAATTGGGAATTATGATGAGCATGACTTTCCGACTTCACACCCAGGGGCGGCTCACCACGCCTATTTCGCAGCGGGTTGGCAAGCTGGCCACGCTAATTGCTACGGCTGTCCTGACTTTGAGCGGCGCGCAAGCACAGCAGGCGAGCTCACACGCCACCATCACGCCGAATTATAAAGACGCCGACCTGTCGCAAATCACGGAAGCGGTCAGCGCGGTCACCGGCAAGACCTTCATCATCGATCCGCGCGTCAAGGCGCAGGTCACCATGCTGTCCTCGACGCCGATGTCGCCGAATGCGTTTTACGAAGCCTTCCTGTCCATTCTGCAAGTGCACGGCTATGTCGCGGTGCCGGCCGGCAATACCATCAAGATCATCCCCGATGCCAATGCCCGCCAAGTCCCGGGTAACGATTTACCGGGTAGCGTCAGCAACAGTTCCGATGAATTGGTCACGCAGGTGATTGCCGTGCGCAACGTCAGTGCTGCGCAGTTGGTGCCGATTCTGCGGCCGTTGATTCCGCAATATGGCCAACTCGCGGCGTACTCGGCTTCCAACATGCTGATCATTACCGATCGCGCCAACAACGTCAGTCGCATGATGCGGATCATTGAGCGCATCGACAAAGCCAGCGATGACGAGATTGAAATCATCACACTGCAAAGCGCCACTGCGGCGGAAATCGTCAAGACCGTCAATTCGCTTACCGCCGGAGCCGGCGCTGCGGTACCCGGCGCAGAAGGCGGTCAGCCGTTGAAAGTCGTCGCCGACGATCGCACCAACAGCATTTTGCTCAGCGGCGATAAGTCTGGCCGGCTGCGCATCAAGACCTTGATTACTTACCTCGACACACCCTTAGAGAGCGGCGGTAACACGCGCATTCGCTATCTGGAATATGCCGACTCAGAAGACTTGGCCAAGAAACTGAAAGAACAGATTCAAGGCATCACCGTGGCGGCCACCGGCACTGCTGCCAGCGGTGCGGCGCCCAACCCCACTGCCGCTAGCAGCGCCAGCAACAGCGTGTCGATCTGGGGTGACAAAGGCACCAATGCGCTGATCGTCAGCGCGCCACCCAAGATCATGGAACAGATCATGCAAATCGTGGACAAGCTGGACATCCGGCGCGCACAGGTACACGTCGAAGCCATTGTGGTGGAAGTATCCGCCACCAAGGCAGCGGAGCTGGGCGTCAATTGGGCGTTGTACGGCAGCGATGGCAGCAATGTGCCGGCTGCGGTGTTCAGCGGCGGCAGCACCCCCATCACCAGCTTGGCAGCCGTTGCCGCATCAGGCGATTTCAGCGCGTTGCCCGCCGGTACGACGCTGGGAGTCGGCCGTATTGTCGATTCCGGCGTCAACTTCGCAGCGATTTTGCGCGCCTTGCAGGAAGACGGCAGCACCAATGTGATTTCGACCCCATCGATCATCACCTCGGACAACGAGGAAGCCAAGATCGAGGTGACGCAACAAGTGCCATTGATTACCGGCCAATACACCAATGCCAGCAGCACCAGCAGCGATAGTTCCTCGGTGAATCCATTCACCACCATCTCGCGCCAAGATGTCGGCACCAAGCTGACCATCACGCCGCAAATCAACAAGGGCAATTCGTTGTTGCTGAAAATTGCCCAGGAAGCCTCATCGCTGTCGCAGCAAACCGGCGATGCGGGCAGCTTGATTACCAACAAACGCGCCATCTCTACCCAGGTGATGGTCGAGGATGGTCAAACCATCGTGCTGGGCGGATTACTGGAAGACAACCTGACCGAAGGCGCGTCGCGCGTGCCGATCCTCGGCTCCATTCCCATCCTTGGCAATCTGTTCAAGTCGCGCAACAGCAAGAAAGTGAAAACCAATCTGCTGGTATTCATCAAACCAACCATTTTGCGAGATGGCATGCAGGCAACCATTGAATCCAACAGCAAGTACAACTTCATTCGGGATATGCAGTTGCAACGCAATAGCGGCAAAGCCACGTTACAGCCCGGTGAAAAGCAACCCATTCTGCCTGGGTTGAAAGAGGTCCCGGCCAGCGCTACAACGCCGAGTAGCGACCTGAGCACTACCCCGCTGGACGACAAACCCGCGCAATAGGCTGTCATGAACGCCTCTGTCGAAAAAACCGTACTCACCGCCTCGCTGCCGATTGCTCAAAGCTTGAGCTTCAGCTTTGCCAAGCGACATGGCGTGTTGATCCGCTCGCTCGATGATCGAAGTCTGCAACTGGTATGTCGCGCCGATGCCGCGCCCAGCGCGATTGCCGAAGTGCGCCGCGTCGCCAAGGCGCCCTTGACACTGCTACGACTGGATATCGAACAATTCGATCGCGAACTACGCACGCAATACGAAGCCGGGCAAAATGCCGCACAGCAAGCCGCTGGCGGCTTGGAAGACGACACTGATTTGGCGCACTTGGCGCAGGACTTGCCGGAACCTTCCGATCTGCTGGAGAGCGACGATCACGCGCCCATCATTAAATTGATCAATGCCATCTTCACCCAGGCAGTGAAGGAAAACGCTTCGGACATTCATATCGAACCGTTTGAGAATCGTTTGGTGGTGCGCTTTCGCGTCGATGGCGTGATGCGCGAAGTGTTGCAATCCAAACGCGCAGTGGCGTCGCTGGTGGTATCGCGCATCAAGGTGATGTCCAAGCTGGACATCGCCGAAAAGCGCCTGCCGCAGGACGGCCGTATTTCGCTGCGAGTGGCGGGCCGCGCGGTGGACGTGCGTGTGTCCACCATTCCCGCCGGCCACGGCGAACGCGTGGTGCTGCGTCTGCTCGACAAACAAGCCGGGCGTTTGGACTTGACCTCGTTAGGCATGGTGCCGGATACCCAGGCGCTGATGGATCACCTGGTGCATCGGCCGCACGGCATTGTGTTGGTAACCGGGCCGACTGGCTCGGGCAAGACCACCACCTTGTATGCGGCGTTGGAATGTATCAACGACAACACCCGCAACATCATGACGGTGGAAGATCCCATCGAGTACTACATCGATGGCATCGGTCAGACGCAGGTGAATGTCAAAGTGGAAATGACTTTTGCACGGGGTCTACGCGCCATTCTGCGCCAGGATCCGGATGTGGTGATGGTCGGCGAAATCCGCGACTTGGAAACCGCACAGATCGCGGTGCAGGCCTCGCTCACCGGCCACTTGGTGTTGTCCACCCTGCACACCAACACGGCAGTCGGCGCGGTTACCCGTTTACGCGACATGGGTATCGAGCCCTTCCTGTTGTCCTCCAGTTTGTTGGGTGTGTTGGCGCAGCGCTTGGTGCGGGTTTTGAATCCCGAACAACGTGAGGCGTATATCGCCAGCGACTACGAACGCCGGCTGCTCAACATCCCCACCGATGCGCCGCCGGTGACGCTATATCGTCCACGCGCCGATGCCACTCAAGGTTTCAAAGGACGCACCGGCATTCATGAATTCGTATCGGTGGATGACACGCTGCGCACCATGATTCACGATGGCGCTGGCGAACACGAACTGGAACGTTATGCACGTACGCTAACCCCAGGCATCCGCGACGATGGCCGCGCCAAGATCATCGCCGGCATCACCACGCTCGAAGAAGTGCTGCGTGTAACGCGCGAAGATTAGGGTCTATTAATAATGGGCGCATTCCAATACACCGCCGTCGATCGCACGGGACAGGAGCGGCAGGGCGTCCAGGAAGGCGACACCGCCAAACAAGTCCGGCAGCTCCTGCGCGAACAAGGACTGCTGCCGCTCACCGTTGACGAAGTACATCGCCGCGAAGCCGCCGCTAGCGCAGCGGCTGGCAGCTTCAGTCGCAAACGCCACCGCAGCATGGGCGCAAGCGATCTGTCGCTCATCACGCGACAGTTATCCACGCTGGTTCGTTCCGGCTTGCCGCTGGATGAATCGTTGCTGGCAGTGTCCGAACAAACCGAGCATCCCCATATTCGCAGCATCATCATGGGAGTACGCGCCAAGGTATTGGAAGGTCATCCGTTGGCCGAAGGCTTGGGCGACTTCCCCAGCTCGTTCCCGGAAATTTATCGCGCCACCGTTGCGGCCGGTGAGCAATCCGGGCATCTCGACACCGTGTTGGAACGTCTGGCCGACTACACCGAATCGCGCGAGCAACTGCGCAGCCGTACCATCAACGCCATGCTCTACCCGATCATGTTGTTCGTGGTGTGCTCGGGCATCATCATGCTCATGCTCACCTACGTGGTGCCGAAAATCGTCAAGCAGTTCGAGAATGCCAAGGCCACCTTGCCGCTGCTGACACGCATACTGATGGGCTTTTCCAGTTTCATGCGTGAGTGGGGCTTATGGATATTGATCGCGGCTGTGATCGGCGGCTTCCTATTCACCCGCTCGCTGCGCAATGTCGATAACCGCAGGCGTTTCCACGCCTTTCTATTGCGTGTGCCGTTGGTTGGCAGAGTGGTGCGCGGCACCAACACCACCCGCTTTGCACGCACGCTAGCGACGCTCACCTCCAGCGCCGTGCCGGTGCTGGATGCCCTGCGCATCTCCGGCGAGGTTGTCAATAACTTGCCGATGCGCGACGCGGTCCAGGCAGCGGCCGTCAAAGTTCGTGAAGGTTCACCCATCGCCAGTTCCCTGGGCGCGACACGCCAGTTTCCGCCGATGATGATTCACTTGATTGCCAGCGGCGAATCCAGCGGCGAGCTGGAAACCATGCTGGACCGCGCCGCTACCAATCAGGAGCGCGAAATGGACGCAGTGCTGGGCGCGTTTGTCGGCTTGCTCGGCCCCTTGATGATCGTGGTCATGGCAGGCTTGGTGCTGTTTATTGTGTTAGCCATGCTATTGCCCATCTTCCAGTTGAACGAACTAGTTGGCGGTTAATGCGTAGATAGGCTAAGTAGCGCTTGCACGACTCGCGAAATCCAAATATATATTCACGCCACAGCTTCTTTGCAACCTGACCCATACGGTTTGTTGTCCATGAGCGAGAAACCTGAATCCGACGATTTTGATGAAGATGCCGATATCATCGGCGTCGACGGCGACGATTCAAAGTACGAGTTTCTGATTGAAGACCTGGGACGTCCGAAGCGCGGCAGCGCCCCACCAGGCGAACCAGCCTGGCGCAAGCTGGAAAAATATCGCGAACAAAAAGAAACCGCTGAGCGCGTTTCCGACTTCGATGACTACGACATCGGCGACGGGCAAGGAGGAAAGCGCCGCAAAAAGAGCAAGCTGCGCGACTGAGGGTCGCACCGCTTGCCGAGCGCACCCTATTTGGCTCTCTGTTTGGATTGTTGGGGAATTACAATGCGGCGGCACTTTTCTGCAAGATCAACGACACCATCAATCTGAGCGAGCATGAACCACACAAGACTTTCCATCGGCCGCGAACTACTCGTTGCAAGCGGTACACTCGTGCTGAGTTTGGCGGTGTTGCCGTGTGTGATTTATCTGGTTGGCATGGGGTTTTTCGGCCCATATGACGGCGGGAATGGCGGCGGTGCGAATGGCGTTATTGACATGTATGCAGCCACGTTGAGTGATTTGCTAGTACCGCGGCTGGCAGCATGGATCATCGCCGTGGGTCCCGCCGTATGTGTAGTGGCGCTGCGCCTGATCTTCAAACTGACTCAGCAACACACCGCAGAGACTCCGTCGGTACCGACAATGCGCAGAGAACCCATCATCGGGGGCTGAAGCTGCCTTAAAAGCGTGAGCTGATTGGCAATTTCGGCATCCGGTCCTATGAGTTCCCTTAGATGGTGTTTAATTGACCTTGCTCGCGTTTGAGCATGTCCACCCACTACCGAGAGGCTCTGGCCATGGCGCACTGGAACCCTCCCCACCCCAACCACGCCGAACCACGCAAACCGACCGTAGCACCGTACACCAAACCAGCGCCGGCCGCCCCTACGTCGGCCAAACCGACCACCAAAACCAGACTGCAAATCGCGGCTGTCGAAACCGACGACTCTGCCAACAAAAGCTTCGATCCCTACAATAGCGGCACTTTCGATTCCCGACACACCTGGGAACGGGTGAACCGCAAGAAATAGCGGCTGGAATCCTACTGTCGCAGCCAGACCAGCAACGCTATCAACGCAACGCTAGCCCACATTGCCCATTGCGCGCGCCAGCGCCAAGGCAGGGATTTCATCAAGCTGTACATGGCCACACCGGCCACACCCGATAGCGCCAGAAACATGGCGCAGTAGAACGGCAGGCGCGCGATTTCGACGTCCACCTGCGCCGATTCACCGCGAATCACCAGAAAAATCACCAGCACAGCAGTCAGGCCAAAGGCAATGGCTACCGCCGACCCCAAAACGATGGCAGTCAACGCTGTTAATGGACCCACAAACTACCTTCCGATTTACGATTTGCCACCCAAATCTCTCCACAAAAGGCTTGATTGCCCCCCTGCCCGCCTCTACTCTGACCATGCGCCCTTACTAATTTCTGGGCGCATGATTTGGCGAGAATTTTGGACCACGAGTGTAACAGGCAATGACTTCATCCACTGGCTACAGCCATCTGCATAAGCGCAGCCTACTGCTGAGCGGCGTCGCTGCCATGGTGTTGGTGCTGGGCCTGTCCAATTCGTCGCATGCGCCGATCACCAATGCTGCGGCCGCCACCAGCGCTACCAACTATGCGCCCAGCGAAAAACAACGCCGGGTGAGCAAACTGGTAAGCGCCGTCATTGAACGCTCGCATTACCGTCAGTCGTCGATCAACGATCCGGTGTCGTCGGTGATGCTGGATCGCTACCTGGAAGGACTGGATCCGGCGCGCAGTTATTTTCTCGCCGGCGACCTGAAGGAATTCGAACGCGTTCGCTACCAACTCGACGATGCTGTCATCAACGGCACGGTAGATCCGGCCTTCGCCGTGTACAACCGCTTTCAAACCCGCAATCGCGAACGCTTGAGCTATGCATTGGGATTGCTCAAACAAGAGCCGGATTTCACGGTGGTCGAATCGTTCGAATACGACCGCGCCAAAGCCCCTTGGCCGGCTTCCGATGCCGAACTGAACGAGCTATGGCGCAAGCGGGTCAAGAACGATGCGTTGTCGTTAATGCTCACTAGCAAGACCTGGATTGAGGCTCGCGATGTGCTCAGCAAGCGCTACGAACGCGCACTGAAGAATCTCGACAAGATCACCAGCGAAGACGTGTTCGATATGTTCATGAATTCCTTCGCGCACGTGTTCGATCCACATTCCAACTACTTCTCGCCGCGCGACTCCGACGAATTCAAGATTCAAATGAGCCTATCTTATGAAGGCATCGGCGCGTCGCTGTCGGTGTTGGATGATTTCGTGGTAGTGCAAAACGTCATCGCGGGTGGTGCCGCGGCAGTCAGTGGTCTGATTAACGCCAATGACCGTATCTCCGCTGTCGGTGAAGGTAAGGATGGCAAGCTGGTCGACGTGGCCGGCTGGCGCATTGACGATGTTGTGCAACTGATTCGAGGCAAGGGTGGCACCACGGTGCGTCTGCAAATCTTGCCGGCAGGCGCCGCGCCGGGCTCCACTGAAAAAGTCATCAGTCTGGTGCGCAGCAAGATCTCCTTGGAAGCCCAAGCGGCCAAGCAAAACATTCGCACCATCAAACGCGACGGCAAGGACCTTAAGATCGGCGTCATTACCGTTCCCAGCTTTTATCAGGACACCGATGCCGCACAACGCGGCGATGCCGACTATCGCAGCCTGACGCGCGATGTACGTAAGCTGCTCGACAAACTCAAGGCCGAGGGTGTGCAGGCTATCGTGATGGACCTGCGCGCCAACGGCGGCGGCAATTTGCAAGAAGCCATTGGTTTGACCGGCTTGTTCATCGGCACCGGTCCGGTGGTGCAAGTACGGCAAACCGGTGGCCAGATCGAGGCCCTGGACGATACCGACAGCGGCGTTGCGTGGGAGGGACCGTTGACGGTGCTCATCGATCGCTACAGCGCTTCAGCCTCGGAAATTTTTGGCGGCGCCATTCAAGACTATGGCCGCGGACTAGTCATCGGCCAGCAAAGCTATGGCAAGGGCACGGTGCAAAATGTCTATCCGCTGGATCGCTTTTCGGCCAACAAGGAACCGGGCTTCGGCCAACTGACCATTACCACCGGCAAGTTCTATCGCATCACCGGCGAGAGTACGCAACATCGCGGTGTCGAGCCGGATATTGTCCTGCCCTCCGCCATCAACACCGATGACATCGGCGAAAGCACCATGGAAAGTGCCCTACCTTGGGATCGCATCCGTCCAGCTGAGTTCGTGCGCAGTCACGATTTCAAACCCCTCATCGATAGTTTGGTCAGTGCGCATGAGCAACGCATCACCAAAGACCCGAACTACCAATATCTGCTGCAGAACATCAGCGCTTACGATGCGTTGCGCAGTGAAAAGACCCTGTCTTTGAATTTGAAATTGCGCCAGCAAGAACGCGAACAACAAGATAAAGCGCGCCTGGACCGCGAAAATGCGCGCCGCACCAGCTTGGGATTGCCGTCAATCAGCAATTTGGAAGTGCTGGAAAAAGAAAAGGACAATGCCCCGGATGCACTACTCGACGAGGCCGCACAAATCACCGCAGATCTCGACGTGTGGTGGCAAGGCAAGGGTCAGGTCAAGGTCGCCGCTGCCAAATCTGAAAGCAAGTAGTTAACCAGGTTTGACCGGTTCTATACCGCGACCACACGATTATTCAGCTCACCCAAACCGCTGATACCGGCGACCACCACGTCGCCGTCTTTCAAGTACTGCGGTGGATTCATCGCAAATCCCACACCCGCAGGCGTGCCGGTGGCAATCAAATCGCCTGGTTCCAACGTCATACCCGCTGACAATGATTCGATAATGGCGGGGATATCGAAGATCATCTCGGCAACGCGCGCCTGTTGTCGCAACTCGCCATTCACCGTCAGAGACAACTGCAATGCCGCGACATCGGCAATTTCGTCCTTGGTGACCACTGCAGGCCCGAATGGAAAGCAAGTATCCAGCGACTTGCCTTTGAACCATTGTTCGTGACGCCGCTGCAAGTCGCGGGCAGTGACATCATTGCCGACGCAATAACCATACACATGCGCCAATGCCTGATCTTTGGCGATATCGCGGCCAGCCTTTCCTATTACGACCACCAACTCCACTTCATAGTCGAGACGTTTGGTGACGTTGGCATCCAGGCGAATCGCGCCTTGCGGCGCATTCACGGCAGTGGTCGCTTTGGTAAAAAACTGTGGCGCCTCCGGCAATTTTGTAGTGGTTTGCAGCACCGCAGCACCTTCCTTGATGTGGTCCACATAGTTACGGCCCACACAGAACACATTGCGAGGCGGACGCGGTATCGGTGCCTGCAACTCAACGGCGCCGAGCGGCTGAGATAGATTGGCCAGTTGCGCAGCCCGCGCGGCAATACGCTGCAGTGTCGCCACACCGGCATCACCCGCCTGCACTACGGCCAGCACCGAAGATGCATCCAAGGTTTCATCACACTGGCGGGCAGCCGCAGCCAAGTTAATAACCCTATCCCCAACCAGCAAGCCTGCCAAGGGCTGACCGGCATGAGCATATGTGACTAGTCGCATGTTTGAACTTCCGAGTAAACGTTACTGATACAAATTTCGATACGTCTCGCGCAGCACATTCTTTTGCACTTTACCCATGGTGTTACGCGGCAGTGCTGCGACGAAGACGACTCGCTTGGGTACTTTGAAAGCCGCCAATCGCTGTTTAAGTTGTGTCAGCACGTGAGTTTCCGTCAACTGCGCTGACTCGGCCAACACCACGATTGCTGTCACCCCCTCGCCGAAGTCTGCATGCGGCACACCGATCACCGCCGATTCTTCCACACCGGGTAGCGCATCGATTTCATTTTCGACTTCCTTGGGATACACATTAAAGCCGCCACTGATCACCAAATCCTTACCACGGCCAACGATGTGCACATAGCCGCTTGCATCGATCTTACCGAGGTCGCCGGTGATGAAATAATCATCGCGAAACTCGGCGCGGGTTTTCTCCGGCATCTGCCAGTAACCGGAAAATACATTCGGTCCCTTCACTTCGATCATGCCGATGTCGTCCACGCGCATCGGTGTGCCCTGCTCCGGATCTACCACACGCAAACTCACCTCGGGCAATGGGAAGCCCACTGTGCCCGGCACACGCTCGCCTTGGTAAGGATTGGAAGTATTCATGCCGGTCTCGGTCATGCCATAGCGTTCTAAAATGGCGTGACCCGTACGCTGCTGCCAGAGACGATGCGTTTCAGCCAGCAGCGGCGCCGAGCCGGAGATAAATAAACGCATGTGCTTGGTCGCCGCTTGATTCAGCCAGCTTTCCTGCAATAAACGTACATAGAACGTCGGCACGCCCATCATCACCGTGGCTTCGGGCAGAAAGCGCTGGACTAACGCCGGATCAAACTTCGGTAGCAAAATCATGCTGGCGCCCGCCGCCAACGTGATGTTGGTGGCCACGAACAGGCCATGAGTATGAAAAATCGGCAGCGCGTGTAACAACACATCATCGCTGCTGTAGCGCCAGTAATCCTTCAAGACCAAACAGTTCGAGCCCAGGTTGTGATGGCTAAGCATGGCGCCCTTGGAACGGCCGGTGGTGCCGGAGGTATACAAAATAGCCGCCAAGTCGCTACCTGCACGCCACACCTCGATAAACTCGGTGCTTTGATGATTGGCACACTGCACCAAGCCACCGTCACTACCGTCGGCATTCAACGTGACCACGGTGCATGCCTGCGGCCTGCTGGCCAACGCGTTAATTGCCGTCTGTTTGTCTGGCGCACACACCACCAACGTGGGCCGCGCATCACCGATGAAGTATTCCAACTCCGCCAAGGTATAGCCGGTGTGGAGCGGCACATACACCGCGCCGGCGCGCAGGCAGGCCAGGTACAACAACAGCGCCTCGGCGCTTTTTTCCAGCTGCACCACCACGCGATCGCCCGGCCGCACCTGCCAGCTTTGCAAGGCATGCGCCAGTTGTGCCGAACGCGCCTCCACATCGGCATAACTAATGATGGCGCCATTCACGCCGCGAATAAAAACTCGCTCGGCCACCGAGCGCTGAGGCTCGCCTTGTTTTTTGAAACGAAGATACAAATTATGGTTCATGCACTATTCCACACGCGGGGATTATCGCCTGGTGAAGTTTGACGGGATAGTTGAAGAATTGGCAATGGCAGCAAGCAGGCTCGCCAAGGAGCCACAGCGTTTACCGGTATCAGGATGCACTTTGCACCTTGATGCGTAATACTTGGCGAAGTTTCCCAGCCTCCAAACAACCACTACCCGACCAGCCATTGCATGCTGATACACACTCACTTTGCGCGGTTGCTGCCTTTGTTCCTACGCGAACGCGAGGCGCAACGTACGGCGGTGTTGGCCACCATCGTGCAGACCGCCGGGTCGACTTACCGCAAAGCGGGCGCACAAATGTTGATTGCCCACAACGGCGAGTATGCCGGACTGTTGTCGGGCGGCTGCCTAGAAGGCGATTTGCGCGAACATGCGCAACAGGTGATGAGCAGCGGCCAGGCGAAAATAGTGCAATACGATATGCGCAGCGCCGACGACCAACTGTTCGGCTTGGGTGCCGGTTGCGAAGGCGCTATGAACATCTTGCTGCAAGCCGTGGGCAACGCCAACCACTGGCAACCGCTGGCACATTTGTACGCGTGCTGGCAGGACAATCAAGCCACGCGGCTGGCACTGGTGGTCAGCTCCAACAATGCTGCCCTACCCGCGGGCAGCGTCATACTCCCTGATGGCAACCTCATCGCAACTGGTCAGGGCAAGCTATCACCACACACCTTATCGCAACTACAAACCCTGTTGAAAACGCCACCGGACAATACGCTGCATAGCGTGGCTGACGGTCTGCAAGTATTCATCGCCTCCGGCAGTCCCACGCCGCGTTTGTTGATTCTCGGCGCTGGACCCGATGCGCAGCCACTGGCGACACTGACGCATTTTCTCGGCTGGAAGGCCACGGTTTACGATCATCGCTCTGCCTACACCACGCCGGAGCGTTTTCCCCATGCAGAACGTATCGTAACCGCACGGCCCGAGCTGCTACATCAGCAGCTACGATTGAACGACTACCATGCGGTAGTGGTCATGAGTCACCATCTCGATTCCGATTTACGCTACCTGCAACAACTGGCCGATTGCCAGGTGCCCTATATTGGCTTGCTGGGCCCGGCGGCACGACGCGAGCGTTTGTTTACCGACTTGGGCGA
>JANMSB010000154.1:0-5834 GCA_031388915.1 Pseudomonadota bacterium
AACTCCGGAGCCGTGCTGGTACCGACAGTATGATCATGTCGGAAGCTCTCGATCTGGAGCACGCTTACATTGCCGGCTATGAGGAAATGGGACCTGTCGTCAATAAGAAATAAATGGAGTCGCGCTTCTCCTGGAGTGAAAATGCCGAAACAGGCAATCTGTATCACGAACGAAGCGACGGCATAGCCCGCCATGCGCGCAGCGCCTTAGTTTATTTTCCTCACATCCGCTAACGGAGCGTCTGACCAGTTTCCTAGCTGCTTAGCTCTTAGTTCGACTGTGTTAGAAAGCGATCAAAGGATGCAGTGCAAGGCAAAATGGCTTGAAAAAACGCAGCGTACACGCCAGTACGTGAGGCTTTTTCAAGACATTTTAACGCCGCAATGCGCCTTTCAGCGCTTTCTAACACAGTCGAATTAGCTGCTTGATCAACTTCAATCCCAGCGCAACGGCAGCGAGTCCAGCGCGATGATGTTGCCAGCATGGAACTTGGCCGGCTTGTCAGGATCGAGTCGGAACATGGGCAAGCGTTCAAGAACTTGTGTGTATAGAACATTCAGCTCGATCCGTGCGAGATGCGAGCCGAGGCAGCGGTGCGGGCCCACGCCAAAGGCGATGTGTACTTTGTTGTCACGATTGATGTCGAACTTCTCGGGCTGTGGAAACTCGCCTGCATCAAGGTCCGCGCCCGGCAGATAAATTATCACCCACTCACCTTGCTTCAGCGTGCAGCCGGCAAGTTCAACATCCTTCGCCACTCGCCGCATCGGGTTGGTGAATGTGTAACGACGCAGCAGCTCCTCAGTCGCATCGGGGATCAGCTTCGGATTCGCACGCAGTTCGTTCTGGACCTCCGGATGGTTCGCGAGGTGGCGCACGCCAAAGCCCATGCCGTTGATCACGGTATCGAGACCGGCGATAAACAGCAGCACGCAATAGTCTTCCATCACTTCCTGCGTCATCGGCTGGCCATCGATCTCGGTCTTCCATAGCAGACTGATGAGGTCGTCCTTCGGATCAGTCTGGCGCGCCTTGATGACGTCGATCATGGCGTCCGCGACCATACACATCCGCCGCACTTGCTCTGCCGGCTCGCTACCCCTGGGCGCTAAGTATTCATGCACCAATTGCCGGAATTCCGCCTGTCGCTCGAGCGGCAGCCCCATCATTTTCAGGAATACCTGAACCGGCAGCGGCTCGGCAATGTCTGGCATGAAGTCGCAGTAGCCTTGATCGATCACTTTATCGATCAGCGAATCAGTCAGCGCACGGATCTCGTCCCGCCGCGCCATCATCGCCTTGGGTGAGAACGCCACCTGCAAGGGTGCACGGAACTTGCCATGCTCGGGCGGATCCAGCGAGATAGGTCTCGCCTGGGGAATATGCCGCCCGCCCGCAGGCTGCATCTGCTTGCGCTTGGCGAGATCCTCGCGCGACATGGGTGCGCTGGAGAAAGTCTCCGGTTCACGCGACACCGTAAAGACCGTCTGATGATTGATCGCCACCCAATGACCGCCGTTACGAGGCGTCCAGAATAATCCCCGCGGCGCTTGTCGGATCAGCTCACGCACACGCTCGTGCGGATCGCGCAACAGCGCGGAGTCCATAAACATATCGAAGTCGCAGACGACCTCATCTGCAACGTGCGCGGGCTTCGGCACCACTGGGCTCAAGGCGTTCATATCACTCTCCCCTGTGTCGCGGAATGTGTCACGGATGACTGCTGCGCATTTTTCATAGCGCGAAACTGTAACCGCCGTTCACCGGATAGGTCTGTCCGGTAATCCACGACGCTGCGTCCGAACACAGAAACAACGTTATGCCGGCGACGTCGTCGGGTTTGCCAAAGCGTCGGATTACATAGCCGGAGGTGATGGCCTTCGCCTGTTCGCTGGCCAAGAATTTCTGTTTGTCGGCTTCCTCCATGGGCGGTTCGAGTGAGGAAAGTGCAATCGCATTGGCGGTGATGCCGAAGCGGCCCGCTTCGCGGGCAATGGCACGCACAAAACCGGCAGCGCCCGCCTTGGCGGCGGAATAAGCGGCCAGTCGCGCGCCACCCATGCGCCCAGCATCGGACACGATAGTCACAATTCGCCCCTTGCGCTGCGCCACCATCCCCGGGAGCGCAGCATGACAACAGTTCATAACGCCTTGCAGATTGGTGCGGAAGAAACGGTCCCAGTCATCAGGCGGCAGTTCCCAGAACAGCGGTCCAGAGTTGATGGCTGAGGTGGGGCCTGCATTGCCGGCGTTGTTCACCAGCAGCGTTACTGGTCCTAACGTATCCGTAGCCGCTTTGATGGCCGCGCTAATGGCCGCGTAGTCGCTGACATCGCCAGGAACAGCCAGCGCCGACACCCCCAACGCTTTGATCTCGGCAACTACAGCGGCGGCCCGTTCGGGATAAAAATCATTCACCGCCACTCCGCCCGCATTGTGACAGGCAAGCGCGAGCGCAATGGCGCGTCCGGCACCTTGGCCTGCACCCGTCACAAATGCGACCTGGCCGCCTAAATCCAACGGATCATTGCCGATCACCACCGCCCCCTATTCATTGTCATACGCACGTCAATGTAGCTTGATTACACAAGAATCGTCTTTATCGCAGCAGCAATCAAGCGCTGGCATGGGCGACAAAACTTTGCCGCGTGTCATCGAGCGATGGTGGCGCCCCTGCGGTGCGGGATCGGAAAAAGCAGCCCCATGCAATGTGAATCAGGTCACTGTCCCGAGCCTCTGCACCGTCGCCCCGGCCAGGGAACCACGGCAAGACGCTAATGAACGCCGTTTCGACTCAATATTTGCGCCGGAGTGCCGATAGGGAAACGTACCCCCTTCAATGCGAACGACTTATGAAGCTTCTATCTTTGACGATCAGAACCCGAATCATCGTGACCTTGCTACTGCTCGCCGTTTCCATGGTGGCCGTCGGAGGGTTGGGTTTATTCGGCATGCGCGGTGTGCTCGCAGACCTTAACGACATGTACGAACAGCGTGTCCTGGTCGTCGGTGATCTAGGCGATCTGCACTCCTCGGAACTACAACGGCAGGTGCTGATCGGCCAGGCAGCCCTCGCCGAGCCGCAACAGATCGAAGCGATCAAGAGCCAGTTGGCGGACGCCGAAGCGCAGGCGGATACATCGCTCAAGTCGTTCGGCGACAAGCAGCAAAGCGACGAAGGCAAACAGATGTATGCGGATGCCCGAAGCGCACACGATGGGGTGCAAATAACGGCCGATGAAGTCAAGAAAGCCATCGACGCCAACAACCATGCGCGCGCCAAAGAGTTGATCATGAATGATCTCTCACCCGCCTTCGAGTCGGTCAACATCGCACTGGCAGGCGCCATCGCCAATCAATACGCGGGCGCGAACGAGGCAATTGAACACGCTCGCGCCGAGTTCAGTCGCAACAGCACCGTTGTCATCGGCGCCATGATCTTCAGTCTGGCCATTGCCGCCGCGCTGGCGGTATTCCTGGTGCGTACCATCATGTCGGGACTCAATAGCGCCACTACGGTGGCCGAGCACATTTCCCGGGGCGAATTGGGCCATCACATCGACGCTTCGCGAACCGACGAGATCGGCGAACTGCTCGCATCGCTACAGCGCATGGACACTAGGTTGCATCAGATCGTCGGCAGCGTGCGTACGGCGAGCGAGGCGGTCGGCGGCGCAGCAGGAGAAATTTCGAACGGCAACGACGATCTTTCCCGGCGCACCCAGGAACAAGCTGCTTCCCTGGAGGAAACCGCTTCCAGCATGGAGCAGATGACTGCCACGGTGAAACAGAATGCCGATAACGCGCGCCAAGCCAATCAGCTGGCAAGCGGCGCGCGCGGACAGGCGGAGAAAGGCGGCGCGGTGGTGAGTCGTGCGGTGAATGCGATGGAAGAAATCAACACCTCGAGTCGACGCATCGCCGACATCATCGGTGTCATCGATGAAATCGCCTTTCAGACCAATCTGCTGGCGCTCAATGCCGCTGTCGAAGCAGCGCGCGCCGGCGAACAGGGCCGCGGCTTCGCCGTGGTCGCCACCGAGGTGCGCAGCCTCGCGCAGCGCAGCGCCAGCGCCGCGAAGGAAATCAAAGAGCTGATCAACGACTCCGTTGAGAAGGTACGCGTGGGCAGCTCGCTCGTGGATGATTCGGGCAAGGTACTGACCGAGATCATGGGCAGCGTGAAGAAGGTCAGCGACATCGTTGCTGAGATCGCCGCAGCCAGCGGCGAGCAAGCCGCCGGCATCGAGCAAGTGAACAACGCCGTCACGCAAATGGATAATTCAACGCAGCAAAATGCGGCGCTGGTCGAAGAGGCAGCATCTGCGGCCAAGTCGATGGAGCAGCAAGCCCAAGCGTTGATCGCCGAGATCGCGTTCTTCCGTACACATGGCAGTGTGACGCAGCCCGCAGTAGTTAGAACAGCAGCCCCGGCTCCTGTGGTCACTCAGCCAATGCGCACCAAGACGCGCGCGCTGGAACCGCCCATGCCGATGGCGAGGGCAAGCGGCGACAACAGTTCGTGGCAGGAATTCTGAGACAGGAACGAACGCGCTCGACCGGCCTATCAAGATAAAGCCCAGCATTGCTGGGCTTGATCGTTTTCAACGACCTTGCGGTAATGGCTACACAAACAAAAAGACCGGTTGAGAACAACCGGTCTTTTTAGGAACTACAGGCTTCCTCGCCCGCTTACAACAAGTCAGTTCAGCCGAACTGATTCATCGTGTTGTGCTTACCACCAGCCTTCAGCGCCGCTTCACCGGCAAAGTATTCCTTGTGGTCATCGCCGATGTCCGAACCGGACATGTTCTGATGTTTCACGCAGGCGATGCCCTCGCGGATTTCTTTGCGCTGCACACCAGCAACGTAAGCCAACATGCCTTCTTCGCCGAAGTAGCCCTTGGCAAGATTGTCGGTCGACAACGCGGCGGTGTGATAAGTCGGTAGCGTAATCAGGTGATGGAAGATACCCGCGTCGCGCGCACCATCGCGCTGGAAAGCCTGAATGCGGCGATCCGCTTCCAGCGCCAGTTCCGAACTATCGTAGTCCACACTCATCAGTTTGGCGCGATCGTAAGCCGACACGCTCTTGCCTTCCTTGCTCCACAGATCGAACACCTGCTGACGGAAGTTGAGCGTCCAGTTGAAGGACGGGCTGTTGTTGTAAACCAGTTTCGCATTGGGAACGACAGCGCGGATGCGATCAACCATGCCCTTGATCTGGCCGATGTGCGGCTTCTCGGTTTCGATCCACAGCAAGTCGGCGCCGTTCTGCAAGCTGGTGATACTGTCCAGCACGCAACGGTCTTCGCCGGTACCGGCGCGGAACTGGAACAAGTTGCTGGGCAGACGCTTCGGACGCAACAGCTTGCCGGCACGGTTGATGATCACATCGCCATTCTTCATGGTCGCTGGCGTGACTTCTTCGCAATCGAGGAAGGCGTTGTATTGATCGCCGAGATCACCCGGCTGAGTGGTATAGGCGATCTGCTTGGTGAGGCCAGCGCCCAGAGAGTCGGTGCGCGCGACGATAACGCCGTCATCAACGCCCATCTCCATAAACGCATAACGCACCGCGCGGATTTTGGCGAGGAAGTCTTCATGCGGCACGGTGACTTTGCCGTCCTGGTGACCACATTGCTTCTCGTCAGACACCTGGTTTTCGATCTGGATGCAGCAGGCGCCGGCTTCGATCATTTTCTTGGCCAGCAGGTAGGTCGCCTCGGCATTGCCGAAGCCGGCGTCGATATCGGCAACGATTGGCACCACATGAGTCTGGAAATTGTCGATGCGATTCATCAGGTCTTTCTGCTTCACGGCGTCGTTGGCAG
>JANMSB010000168.1:0-11351 GCA_031388915.1 Pseudomonadota bacterium
GTACGTATCTTCATGGCAATGCTTCCTGGGGGAGGTTGGGGCATAGCCTGCCACGGTCACATCACATGGGTTTGTCGCTGTGTGTCAGCCGTGTGTCACGCCCGACAAACAACAACTACACTCGGTATCAATATGGCGACATGCACACGATCTCGAACGACGTGGATCAAACCATGCTGATACAGGCGCTCGATGACGCGTGCGTAAGTGGCAAGAGCTTCATCGACTCGGTGCGCGATGATTCCGAGCCAAAGCGCTGGCGCTGTGCGTTGGTTCTCATTGCAGTTGTCACCGCTAAAGGCTAACGTTTATATCTGAGACACAATAAGTTTGGAGGCGAGATGTTCATTGTAGTCGCGCGCACACGAGTGAATCCGAAGAAAACCGAGCTTTATGAATCGACGTTCAAAGCACTCCGCGAACAGGTAAAGGCCCACGAACCTTTCGTGCTTTTCTATGAATTGTGCAGGGATCCCAAGGTCCCGAATGGCTACGTCCTGATCGAAGCGTATAGCGATCAAGAGAGCCAGAATATTCACCTCGGCACCGATTATTACTTGGCGGCGGCTCCGCTCATCCTTGGGTGTCTTGAGGGCGTGGATCTGGAGGAAATCGCCCGCTCTGGTAAGACGGATCCGGCCGATATTTATCCGCTCATCAAGAGCTTGGTCATGGATATGTACCAACCCATTTGAGTAAGAGCCGGTTCACGATCTCGCTGAAGGGATGCATTGCGGCGTCTACGTCTATGGCAACGAAGTCTACGGCAACGAACCGGCACCCGGCGTTGCCACCTCGACGGAGTGACCATCGAGCCACTGGCGCATGACCAAGTAGCGGCCATGCAGGGCGCCGCGATCGAATTTGCCGAAACCAAGCAGTGTGCCTTCGTGGCCTTCCGCCGCTGGCAACCACTTCACTTGTTCGAGCCCGTCTTTGACACCGTCGCGTGTTCGCTCGGGCGCTCGTGCCAGGCCTTCTGCAACCAGACGACCGAGGTCATAGCCTTTCGCGGCAGCCAGACTTCTGGCGGGCGCTATACCCAAACGCTGACGCAGCGCCGCGAGCGTGGCGTTGCGCCCGGAATGCATGTCGACGTAGGTCCAGCCATCGATGATCCGCGCGTACTCGGGAACGTAGCCGCGAATTCCGGCCGTGTTCATGAAACACGGACCGCTCCAACCGCATGCTCGCACGGCGCTTGCCACGGGTGGCGCAGACAGGCCAAGGCCCAGATAAACGAGCGCATCAACATCGGCAGCAAGCACGCTCTCGACTTCATCGGCGACATGTTCGGCAAGCGGCGCCACTGAAGTGGTTGCAACGATACGCAGCCCGAGAATATCTGCTTCCGATTGCAGAAACGCCCAGTGTCGTCGACCGATGGGCGAGCGATCGTACACGACACCGATACGAGTAAGGCCGAGCGAGGCCAAGTGCCTGGCCATCACAATCGACTCGTCCTCATGCGAGCCCACTTGCAGGTGGAACATGTACTCGCTACGCGCGCGTTCCGCGCCGGCCCAGTTGATAGTCGGAACGCGGTAACGCTCTGCCAGCGGCGTAGCCACCAGCGCGTCGTCGCCGATCGCCGGCCCGACAATGAGCAGCACATCCTGTTCGACGAGCGCGGCATAGGCACGCTCCACCGCAGCGGCTGTCCCGGAAGGCAGACCCAGGCCCCACGCGTGCACAAACTCGACATCGCGATCGATGCGCCCATTGGCGATCAGTTCGTCGACGCCAAGACGCAGCCATTGCTCAATATCGGTCGGTCCCGGCGGGCCGCTCGACATGTCGTTCAGTATCCCCACCCGCAACGGCATGGCCATCGTGTTTATCTCCCCAACTAATCGACTGCTAGCAGCCTGTCAGTGATCTCGCCCGCTCAACCACTGCGCAATCGCCGTGGGGATGCCCACTTGCGCCTTAGCGCTGACATAGATGCCAATGTGGCCACCGGGAACGGCGAGCTCGGAATAGTCTGTGGAATTCACGTGCTGCCCCAGGCAACGCGAAGCGGCGGGCGGCACCAAGTGATCTTGGCTGGCGTAGATGTTAAGTATCGGTTGCTTGATGGCGTGGAGATCGACTGTTCTGCCGCCGATTTTTAGCTCGCCTTTAATAAGTCGATTGTGCTGATACAAGTTAGTGATGAACTGTTCGAACACCGCACCGGGCTGATCGGGGCTGTCGAAAATCCACTTTTCCATGCGTAGAAAGTTCTCCAGCTTGGCGCGGTCGTGAGCGATGTCGAGCAAGGCAACATATTTTTGACTCAGCAAACGGAACGGCATCAGCGTGACGAAGGCAGCGTTAAGAAAGTCGCCGGACACATTGCCGGACGCCGCTACCAAGGCTTGCACATCCAACTGCTGCGCCCACTTCGACAACACATCGTCGGAAGTTTGAAAATCCACCGGGGTCACCATGGTAATTAAGCTACGCACCCGCTCGGGATGTAACGCGGTAAAGCACAGACTTAACGTGCCACCCTGGCACACGCCCAGTAAATTTATCTGCTGTTCACCGCGCAGTTCGCACACCTTGTTGGCGCAGTTGAGCAGGTAGCGATTTACATAGTCGTCGAAGTCCAAGAACCGGTCGCTGCCATCGGGATAGCCCCAGTCGATCAGGAACACATCCATGCCCCGTTCCAGCAGACGACGAATCAGGGAACGATCCGGTTGCAGGTCCATCATGTAGGGACGATTAATCATCGCATAGCAAATCAACAATGCCGGGCCACGCTCTTTAACGGGCACAGCGGAGTGATAGCGATACAGCGTGAGCTTGTCTTCGCGATACACCGCGTCCTTGGGCGCCGTACCGATATCGATTTCGCGAGTGGTTGCCAAGCTGGTCAGCAACTCGGCGGCGCGTTGCTGCAGTTGCAGCACGTCGCTGCGCAATTGTTCCGGATCGAGGTTGAAATCGCTCATGCCAAACGCTCTATCACTTTGATTGCTTACGCGCCGGGCGGACCGGCTTGTCGGGTGACGCGCCTGCCGCAGGCGATGTCAGTTGTCGTTCAAGCTCGGCAATTCTGGCGGTCAGCTCGCGCAGGCGCAGATGTACGCTGTTGAGCTCGCTGCGAGTAGGCAGGTCGTGCGACTTTAACCACAGCTCCATCAAGACTTGCTGAGCCAACTTCAATCGACTTAGCGCATTGCCGCCGGCAGCTTGCGCGGCAATGAACGCCGGATCGCGCGCCAACGCTGCAAAGGCTTGTTCGCCGCAGTCAATCCACAGCTCGTACAACTCACGCACATTGGTAATGGGCGCACCCTGCGTGGCACGCGCGGCAACTTGCTCCGGCACTGCCTGTAGCGACTGCGTAAACACCTGGCCATACGCTTGTAGCAGCACCTGCATGCGCAACTGATAGTCGGCCTGCGCTTTGAGGTAAGCCTGCCAAGCCGCTTGATGTTCGCGCGCCGGGCCGACGGGAAACAGCTCGAGCATTTGCCGCCAGGTGTTTTGCGTGGCTGCGCCTTCGGCAGTGGCCATCCCCATCAGTGGCTCGGCGCCGGTCATGCAGGATTGCAGCAAGCTTTGGAAACTTTGCACTACATTCATGGCTGCCGGGGAGATGTTGGCGGGATTGAGATGCTCACGCAACGTATCCATACCAACCCGCATGGCATCGGCACGCTGCTCCACCGCCACGGATTGCCAACGGCCCAGCCAGCCTTGCTGGGTTGCCAGCCAAGCATCGATCCAATTTGTAGGGTTGATGGAGTTATCAGCCGCGTGTGTCACTTCAGACTCGCTGTAGGAGCGGGTAATGCCCGCGATTGCGTCGCTCGCAGGCATGGCCCGCTCCTACAAGATAACCATAGATTCATCCAGATGCACGCCGCACACACCCTCCCGAGCGGCGTGCGAGTGCTGCTAAACTCGATGGAATTATGAAAATCGCTTTTGTTGCCTCTGAAATCACGCCCTTTGCCAAGACCGGCGGCTTGGCCGATGTTGCCGGCGCGCTACCCCAAGCCCTGCACCAGTTGGGTCACGAGCTGCGAGTATTCATGCCGCTGTACGCCAGCATGCGCAACAAGAACTTTGCGCTGCATGCCGAACCCGCCATTCAAAAAGTACCGCTGCAATTGGGCGGACACGCCTATGAGTTCTCGCTGTTTCGCACCACCCTGCCCGATTCGACGCTGCCGATTTACTTGATCGACTGTCCGGCGTTATTTTCTCGCGCTGCGCTATACACCCACGATGTCGATGAACATCGGCGTTTCATTCTGTTGCAGCGCGCTGTGCTTGAGTCGTTACAACGCATGTATTTCGCACCCGACATTCTGCATTGCAACGACTGGCACACCAGCCTGTTGCCGCTGATGGTCAAGACCAGCTATGCGTGGGATCGGCTATTCGAAAATACCCGCTCGCTACTCAGCATTCACAACATTGGTTATCAAGGCATTTTCAGCGCCATCACCCGCGTCGATGTCGGTATCCCCGACATCATCAGCTACCTGCGCCATGAAGACCTGGTGGCAGGCCAGATCAATTGGCTGAAGGAAGGTATTTTTCACGCTGATGCCGTCAGCACCGTCAGCCCCACCTATGCAGTGGAAATCTGCACGCCGGGTGGTGGCCATGGTTTGGACACGCTACTACTTGGCCGCGACGATGAGGTAACCGGCATCCTGAACGGCGTGGACTATGACATTTGGAATCCGCAAACCGACAAGACTTTGCCGGCGCAGTACAACATCGATGAGCTGCACGGTAAGACGCGCTGCAAACAGGCATTGCTGCGCCTGGGGCAATTGCAGGTGGATAAAACCACCCCGGTAGTGGGGCTGGTGTCGCGCCTGGCCATGCAGAAAGGCATCGACTTGCTGATGTACAGCCTGCCTGAACTCCTGACCACGCGTGACTTT
The DNA here is from genome assembly GCA_031388915.1 of Pseudomonadota bacterium. Classification (GTDB taxonomy): domain Bacteria; phylum Pseudomonadota; class Gammaproteobacteria; order Steroidobacterales; family Steroidobacteraceae; genus CAILZL01. The sequence goes on from JANMSB010000168.1 coordinate 4,899, forward strand.
GCCTTGTGCGTACTGGGCAGTGGTGAGCCGCGCTATGTGGCGTTTTTCAACGATTTGATGCAGCGCTTCCCGGAGCGGGTGTTTTTCACCAATGGCTACGACGAAGCCTTGGCGCATTTGATCGAGGCCGGCAGCGATATGTTCTTAATGCCGTCGCTGTACGAACCCTGCGGCTTGAATCAAATGTACAGTCTGAAATACGGCAGTATTCCCATCGTGCGTAAGACCGGCGGCCTAGCCGACTCGGTGCAAATGTGGGACGGCAGCAGCGGCACCGGCGTGGTGTTCAACGACTATGACGCCCCGGCCGTCAACTGGGCCATGAACACGGCGTTAGACTTGTTCAAGGATCAAAGCGCCTGGATGGCCATGATGCGCAACGCTATGACCCAGGACTTTTCCTGGCGCCATCAGGCGAAAGAATATGTGCTGCTGTATGAGCGGATGATGCTGGGATAGGGCTGTTGGCCAGAATTCGTAGGGGCAGATCTATGTGTCTGCCCTCTTGTGATTGGCCCTAATTTTAGCTTAGGAGGACAGACACATAGGTCTGCCCCTACAGTCCGCAGCCCACGGTCTACAGCCTTCCCTACCGTTTAATCCCCAGCTCCACCATCCCTTGTTCGCTGAAGGGGATCTTGCGCACCATGCCCTTGGTTAAGTGAACCTTGCCGACAAAGGCATACTGCACCTGGTTGCCGTCACTGCTATTCAGTTTACTCAGCAAGCGGCCGACGCTGCTCATGAAGTTGGTGCTGATCACGGTATCGAATTCAGCCTCACCCAACGCAGGCACAACAAACGGTTGATTGCTCATGCCTTCGGCAAAACTATCGCCCTGCAAAAACAGTTCGTACTCGATGCCCTTGATCGGCAACTCGCGGCTATTAGGATTCTGTACGTGCAAACGAATACGGAATTGCTGGCTGAAAATATCCGCCGACACCATGCCGACATTGACCACGCTGAGCTTGGGCGCTTCGAATTGACTGCTGACACAACCAGTCAGCAGCGAGAGCGCCAGCAGCGCAACCCATCCCAACAGCTTGCGTACAGAACTCATGGCACATCCCAGGTGAATAATTCAGTTGATTCTACGGGGTACGCGGGTACGAATGGAATGTGTCTGCACTAGGGTCTATAGCTTAGCCAACATAGTGCGGGTGACCAGCAACACTCCCTTCTCAGTGATATAGAAACGCTTCGCGTCCTCAACCGGATCAACACCGATCGTGGTGCCTGGAGGCACTACACCGCCGGTATCGATAATGGCGTTCTTAATGATGCAATCCGGCCCGATACGCACATCGGGGAACAACAGTGATTTTTCGATGTGGCTGCGTTCGTTCACCCGTACATTGGTAAACAGCAACGAATCCACCACTTCCGCGCCCGAAATGATGCAGCCGCCGGACACCATCGAATCCAGCGCCATGCCGCGCCGTCCGTCTTCGTTCAGCACAAACTTCGCCGGCGGCTGCTGGCGCTGGAAGGTCCAGATTGGCCATTGCGAATCATAGATATTGAGTTCGGGATTGACCGACACCAACTCCATGTTGGCCTCATAAAAAGCATCGACGGTGCCGACATCGCGCCAGTATTGCTGGGCGCGAGTACGCACATCGCGAAAGGCATAAGCCATCACATTCAGTTTGCCGATAACCCGCGGAATAATGTTCTTGCCGAAATCGTGCTCGCTAGTGGGGTCGGCGGCATCTTCTTCCAGCAGCTTGTACAGCAGGCGAGCATTGAACACGTAAATGCCCATTGAGCCCAGACACAGATGTTCGCGGCCGGGAATGCCGTCCGGGTTGGCAACCTTTTCCACAAACTTGGTGACTCGATGTTCTTCGTCCACCGTCATCACACCGAATCCCTTGGCATCTTCGCGCGGCACTTCCACCACGCCCACGGTAATGTCGGCTTTGTTCTCGACATGAAAAGCCAGCATCGGGCCATAGTCCATCTTGTAAATGTGATCGCCGGCCAGCACCAACACCAAGCGCGGATGATGCAGTTTCATAATCTGCAAGTTCTGGTACAAGGCATCCGCAGTGCCTTGGTACCACCCGGGACCACGCTGTTGCTGCGCCGGGATAATTTCAATGAACTCGCCGAACTCACCGCGCAGGAAGTTCCAACCGCGCTGCATATGCCGGATCAGGGAATGCGCTTTGTATTGAGTCAGCACCGAAATCCGGCGGATGCCGGAGTTCACGCAGTTGGACAACACGAAATCGACGATGCGGAATTTGCCGCCGAACTGGGTAGCCGGTTTGCAACGATTGTCCGTTAGGTGCTTCAGTCGCTCGCCGCGTCCACCCGCCATGATAATGGCCAGGGTGCTCTGGGTCAGGCGGCTCACATAGCGCTTCGGCGAAACCTGCTTGAGAACAATGGCCTTGTTCGGATTCGGTAGCTGATCCACAGTAACCTCATAAAAAAATGCTCGACATCCGCCATCACGCTCATCCGGATGACATGATTTCGTTTAATCCACACTCCATCCCATCTAAACTGCCCGGTATCGCCACTTTGAACGATAACAGCGCAATGTCCTTTTCATTCGCACAGCTCTTGAACACATGGTCTTGCGTCCGCACTGTAACGCATCATCACACCCGGTTGCGACGCCATAAAGTGATCTATGGGTGGCTGCCGATTGCACTGGCTGCAACCACGCTAGCCAGCGCCGGCAACAACCCGGTGCAAACTCCCGTCACTGATTCGACCAATTTGCAAGTTCAATGCCTGCCGGGGAATGAAGCATTTCTGCACGCTCGTTTAAACGGCGCCATCAATGCCGAGTTGTCATGGAGCGGCAACCAACTCAACTGCGCCGGATCGGTGCGCCCAAATGCGGAAGGTATTCGGCTGCGCTTCAGCGAGGTCGGCAAGAACGGTGAACCGCACTTGGTATTGCTGTTTGGCGTCACCGGACTCAAAGAAGGCCAGACCGGCAAGGCGCTGCCCGCCAATCTCACCATCATCCGCGAAGGCACCGGCGAGTTTTATGGCACGCAAGGCGACAACAAATGCACGATGGACGAAATTCGCCAGGAGCCGCTGCAAGGCATCCCCTTGCGGCAACGCGCCTATCGCGTGACCGCCCGCGGCTTTTGTACGCAACCGGCCCGAGCCTTGAACGGCGACGGCGCGATATTGATTACTCGCTTCGACTTTGTCGGGCGCGCCGATTTTGTCTCGGATGATGCAGACACCACCAGCCCACCCTAGGAATGGTTATGAATAGCGTCTTGCGCCCGATGATATTTGCCCTGTGGCTGCTGTTAAGCCTGGGCAGCGCATCCTGCATGGCGCAACCGGCATTGATACCGCTGAGCGACTTTCCGCAGTCGAGCCTCAGCGTCTTGACGCCCGACGCCCGTCAGCACCTGTTTAAGGTCTGGGTGGCCAACACCGAGGCGCATCGTCAGCAAGGCCTGATGTTCGTTAAGTCCCTACCCGACAACACCGGCATGTTATTTATTTTCGACCGGCCGCAACCGCTTCAGATGTGGATGAAGAACACCTTGATACCGTTGGACATGATATTCATCGATGCCGACGGTCGCATCGACAGCATTGCCGTTAACACCACGCCGATGTCGCTGAAGATCGTCGCCTCCAAGCGCGCCGTACTGGGGGTGTTAGAGCTGGCAGGCGGCACTACGGAACAACTCGGCATCCATGCCGGAGCGATCGTCAAACATCCGATGTTTGCTTCGGTGGGCGGCAGTCGTTGATCGAGCCCAAGCGAGTTAACCACCACCGAACTTCTGACGGTATCCCGCGTACCACTTGGCACCGTCCACATCATGAAACTGCTGATGGTAAAAAGTCAGACTGGCATCGCCGTTCTGCAAATCCAGCGGCGGCTGGCGATCGAATAGGTTGTTGACGCCGAGCTGTAGCTGAGCTTGCCACGGAAGGTCATAACCCACACTCGCATTCACGGTGGTATAGGAACCGATACGATCCACCAATGCCGTGTTCAGTGGCGTGAATGCGCCGACGTGATTCACAAACAGATTAGTACTCAAAGCGCCGCGCTGCCAGCCCAGTTGGACTCCGCCCTTGAGACGCACCGACTCGCCTAGTTGGCCATCGCGCAACACGTCCACCGCCGGACGATAGATGGATTCCTTCATTTCAACATCCAGCAAGTAGCTGCCAGTGACGCCAACGGAAAACCGCCCCCAGCCCGATACATTCATCGCGTAGTCAACAGCCACATCCAAACCAGAGGTTTTTTTATACGCCACGTTCTGTGCCTGGGTTTCCATGAAAAACAGGCAGCCTGGATTACTTGGATCGCCACAGCCGGGAGCTCTGCCGATGGCATCCGCAAAACTGCCGTTCAAGGCATTCTGATCGAGCATGTACTGTTGATCCGGTGTATTGACCAAGTCTTCCAGTCGAATATGGAAGTAGTCGATGCTTCCGCTCAACGACTCGGTGGGTTGCCAGTGCATGCCAACACCAAAACTGCGCCCGCGTTCTTCTTTTAGTTTGATATTGGCATGCGTCGTTGATTCCACATCCTGGATGGGAGTGACGCAGCTTGGGACACTGGCATCGCCATAACCGGTGCCACCATCGGCAATACACTGCGGGGTATCGATCAATGTGGTAAACCCGACCACATCACCGCCAAACATACGCTGCATATCCGGGGCGCGGAAACTCAAGCCACCCGAGGCACGCAACAACAATGAACTCGTCGGACGAAACTCGATTGCCACACGCGGATTGAAAGCGCCGCCGACCTCCGATTTGTCGTTATATCGATCATAACGACTGGCGACATTGAGGTTGACTGTAGACAACAACGGTAACGACAGCTCAACGCCCAGCGCTAAATGTTCGCGCTCGCCATGACCCGAAGTGCCGCCCAGCCCCGTGACGTTGCCTGCGACAATTTCCGGATCGCGTCGGTCATCGTAAATTTCCTTTACGTACTCAGCCACCGTCGCAAACTGCGCCATGCCGGCGGGCAAGCTCCAAAAGTCACCACTGATTTGAAAGTCTGCCGACGTTAGCGTCGAGGTTGCCACTGAATCGGTGCGATGACCAAGTTGCGTTACAGCATAGCCGGGAATCGCCGTAAACAGATCCAACGGTGCGTCATTGGCGCCATCGCCATTCAAATCGAGCAGGCCCAGCAACGCCTCACCCATCTGATCGTTAAACACTCTGTTATAGGCGGTTTCGCGCACCTGTTGACGCGCTGACTGCAGACCCAGCTCCCACTTATAACTACTGCCGAATTCTCCCTGCAGACCCGTCAATGCCGAATAAGCATCCACATCGTAGTCGTAACGCTGTGGACCGAATTCGATCAAACGACGATAGAAAATTCCGTCATCGCCCACCGGATTGTTTGCATCGCCTGCGGAAGTAAACACACCGCTGTCGAAATACGAATTGTAGGCAATAGGCTCAGTCTGCATTTTAGTCAGCGCGTCTCGCAGCCGCAGAGTCGTAAACCAATTGATATTGTTTGCCAGCCGTTGCTCAAATTTGGCGGTTGCCGATACCGACGAGCTGTCCGGCCAGACTTGGCGATATGGCGCACGATCGAACTCGCAAAATCCGGATGTGCCCACACCCGGACTGCTCACTATCGCATTGCACCCAGGCGCAGGATTGGGGCCGGTGGTCAGGCCGAAAAATGTGCCGGGATAACCATAGATACTAAACGCACCTGGTCCCGGACCGTTTACGCCGCCTAACCGATCAGATTTGGTGATATCGCGTTGCGAATACCACAATGCCTCGCGCTGGTAATACTCGAGAAAAAAAGCAGCACTGCTACCGTCAGCTTCTGCGCCGGTCGAAAATTGAAACCGCTGTTCAGCCCCGCCACCATGCACGGTATTGCCGTAACGAACTGCTGCCTCGGTGCCAACATGTTTTTTCAACACCACATTGATGACGCCACTCATGGCGTCCGAACCATAGATGGCTGAGGCGCCATCCGACAGAATTTCGATGCGATCTATCGCACCGGCGGGAATGCCACTGATGTCTACAAAGCTATCGGTGCCGTTAAAGCCGACTGGGAATGCCGGTACGCGCCGGCCGTCGACCAGCACCAGCGCGCGGCCCACACCCAAATCGCGCAAATTGAGCGCTGAGGCAGAAGGTGTATAGCCAAAATTCAATTGCTGATCGAAACCGCCGCCTGAGTTGTGCGACAAGTCGTCCAATACCTGCTGCACCGTGGTGTAACCACGTTGCTCCATTTGTTCGTTGGTAATGATGGTAATGGGCAGCGCCTGATCCTGCGGCTGTGGGATGCGCGATCCGACCACGATCACTTCTTCCAACGACTCAGACGGCGCGGCGGCATGCGTGCTCGTCAGAGTATTGAACCCTGCTAACAACAGACAAGCCAGCGTGGATCGTGAACTAGGCTGGAACATGGGTATTTCCTCAAAGCGTGTAAAA
>JANMSB010000185.1:0-4745 GCA_031388915.1 Pseudomonadota bacterium
ATGACCGCTATTGGGCGATGCGACCGGCTGGTTAGGGTCGAACTCGTCGATCCGAGTGACCGGTGCAAAAAAAAGCGGTAGTTTCCTTACGGCAAGACTATGCCAATGTTGGGCGGCAGAACTATCCCCATCTGACTACAAGCGCTTGTGGAGGTTCTGACCCGTTGATGCTGCGCGGCGGATGCTTAGAGCGAATGGCGCTTCCTTAAGCCATCAATGTCAGGAAGCGTCCCTTCCCCCGTTCGACGGGGGAAGGAAAGGATGGGGGCAAAGCTCAGATGCAGCGGGCTATTGAAGCGTCTGAGTGCCCCCACCCCAACCCTCCCCCGCAAGCGGGGGAGGGAGCTTGTACGGCTTAAGGAAGTGCCATTCTGCTTAGAGCCTGTTCACGATCTCGATCAAGGGATGCAGTGCAAGGCGAAACGCCACGAAAAATACTCGCGTACTACGTGTACGCTGCGTTTTTTCGTGGCGTCCTCATGCCAACTTAATGGGCCGCAATGCGCCCTTCAGCGAGATCGCGAACAGGCTCTTACGCTTCGCCCCACACCTCTCGCGCTACATCCACTACCAGTTGCAGCTTGGCACGTTGTTGCTCCACTTGAATATTATTGCCGTGCACGGTGCTGGAAAAGCCGCATTGCGGACTCAGCGCCAATTGTTCGAGCGCGGCATATTGCGCCGCTTCATCGATGCGGCGCTTAATATCGCTCTTGTTTTCAAGCTCGCCGAGTTTGGTCGTCACTAAACCCAAGACCACTGTTTTTCCTTTCGGCAAGAAGCGCAATGGTTTGAAGTCGCCGCTGCGCGCATCGTCGTACTCCAAGAAATACGCGTCGACATTCATCTCACCGAGCAAGGCTTCGGCCACCGGCTCGTAGCTGCCCTGTGCGGCCCAGGTGCTTTTGAAGTTGCCGCGACACAGATGCACCGCCAAGGTCATGCCTGCCGGTTTTTGCGCCACCACCAGATTGATGAACTTCGCGTAGCGATGCGGCAATTCATCGGGATCGTCGCCGCGCTGTCTGGCTGCTGCGCGCATCTTGTCGTCGCATAGATAAGCCAGATTGGTGTCGTCCATCTGCACATAGTTGCAGCCTGCCGCGAACAACGAACGCAATTCGTCACCATAGGCGTTGGCTACGTCCTGGTAAAAATCCGGGTCCAATTCCGGATAGTGCTGACGGCTGATGCCGGCGCGACCGCCACGGAAGTGCAACATCGTGGGCGAAGGAATGGTGACCTTGCCGACGCTACCGGGCGCCAGTTGGCTTTTCAGGTATTCAAAGTCGGCGCGTTGAATGTCTTTAACGTGACGCACCGTATCCACCACTCGCATCACCGGCGGAGCGAGCTCTTCCGTGCCATCGGGCTTTTGAATCGTGACCGGGACATCGGACTTCACCCCGCCCATCTGTTCAAGAAAATCGACGTGAAAATACGTGCGCCGGAATTCGCCATCGGTGATGCCTTTAATGCCCACACTTTCCTGGAACTTCACGATTTCGGTGATAGCCCGATCTTCAACTTTACGCAGTTCGTCCTGGGTGATTTGACCCTTCGCGGCTTGTTCGCGTGCGTCCAATAAATACTTGGGACGTAAAAAACTGCCGACATGATCTGCGCGAAACGGCAGGCGGTGGTCGGTGTGGGCCGAAGGCGCTCTCATAAATCACTCCGTGTGGGTGTAAGGTGATGGTAAAGGTGTGGCGCCAAGCATCGTGTGGATTGATTGCGAACTCTAGTCCGAGTCAGCGCCGAGTCGTCAATTGTAGCGGCGCGGCATGGCGCGCCGCTACGGTGATGTGATGTGGAGGAGCGTCCGTGCGTGTTCTGTCAGCGCGGGTCGCTGATCTTCAAGATGTCGCGAACGGTGACGACGCTAGCAGCCTGTCGGACTTAGGTGATCGTAGCGAGGCGAGTGAATAATCGAGGGCAGTTTTTTGATCGTTTGAGGCGAATAGCCGTAGCTATTTAACGCCATTCCTGCTTAAAGATAGGGGATCAAAAAAATGGACCCCCATATTTGTTAGGCATGGGACACCGCCGCAGTAGATCATTCCTAAGTCCGACAGGCTGCTAGCGTTGAGAATGCCGCGATCACCTCTGGTGGGGCCTGCACCAGCTCGATCAACACGCCTTCGCCGCCGACCGGAAACTCGTCGTTGCTCTTCGGGTGAACGAAGCAGATGTCGAAGCCCGCCGCGCCCTTGCGAATGCCGCCGGGCGCGAAGCGCACGCCGTTGGCGCCCAGCCACTCGACCGCCTGCGGCAAGTCATCGATCCACAAGCCGATGTGATTCAGCGGCGTGGTGTGCACAGCGGGTTTGCCGTTCGGGTCGATCGGCTGCATCAGATCAACCTCGACCTTGAACGCGCCGTGGCCCAGCGTGCAAATGTCTTCATCGACGTTCTCGCGTTCGGAACGGAAATTCCCGGTGACTTCGAGGCCGAGCTTCTCGACCCACAGCGTGCGTAGTCGAGCCTTGCTCGACCCGCCGATCGCCACCTGCTGGATGCCCAGCACTTTGAAAGGTCTCGTGTTCATCAACCGCGTCTCACTGAAATTCCATGATTACCTGATCAACCGACAGACTCTCGCCCTTGCCGGCCTTGAGCTGCGCCACCACGCAGTCTTGCGTCGCGACGAGGATGTTCTCCATCTTCATCGCTTCGATCACTGCGAGCTTCTCGCCGGCGCGTACCGACTGACCCGGCTGCACCGCCACTTCAACCAGCAAACCCGGCATCGGCGAGTGCAAAAACTTCGACAGATCGGGCGGCGCCTTGAACGGCATCAGCGCGTTCAACTCGGCCGCGCGGGGCGAGAACACCCGCAGCTCCATCTGCGCGCCGTCGTGAGTGATGCGATAGGCCAGCATCAGACGTTCGATCTGGGCACAGAAAGGGGTGCCGTCAACTTCGCCGTGCGTGACGATGTCGCGCAGGGGGCTGTTGATCGTGATGCGAAAGCGCGCGTCACCGACGCTGACCTGAAAGACATCGCCGTCCATCACCACGTTCGCCGGCATCTGCTGTCGAACGCCGCTGTGGCTGGTTTGCACCACCACGAAGTCTGCGCCGATCTGCAGCTCGTGGCCGCGCAACTGGCCACTGATGCTGGCCGAGCGCTCGATCAGGCGCCGGTTCATCACCACCGCCAGCGCCTGCATGAATTCCGGCCGCGCATGTCGGACCGCGTCGCTGGCGAAACCCTTCGGATAGTGCTCGGCGATGAAGCCGGTATTGAAATCACCCGACACGAACTTCGGGTGCGCGAGCAGCGCCGACTGGAACGCGATGTTGCTCGAGATACCGCGAATCACGAAGGCGTTGAGCGCCTCGCGCATCCTGCAGATCGCCTGCATGCGGTCAGCGCCGTGCACGATCAGCTTGCAGATCATCGAGTCGTAGTACATCGGTATCTCGCCGCCCTCGTAGACCCCAGTGTCGACGCGCACGCCGCCGTCCACCGGCGCCGGCATCGACGCAGGCATCGTCTGCACTGGCGGCACGAACGCGACCAGGCGTCCGCTGCTCGGCAGAAAATTGCGGTGCGGGTCTTCGGCATTGATGCGGCACTCGATCGCCCAACCCCGGCGCGGAATTTCTTGTTGCGTGAATCCGAGCGGCTCGCCTGCCGCCACACGGATCATCTGCTCCACCAGGTCGAGCCCGGTGATGCATTCCGTCACTGGGTGTTCGACCTGCAGCCGGGTGTTCATCTCCAGAAAATAAAAGCGCTTGTCTTTGCCGACCACGAACTCAACCGTGCCGGCCGACTGGTAGTTCACCGCCTTCGCGAGCGCCACCGCCTGCTCGCCCATCGCCTGGCGCGTGGTGTCATCGAGGAACGGGCTCGGCGCTTCTTCGATCAGCTTCTGGTGGCGGCGCTGAATCGAACACTCGCGTTCCCACAGGTAGACGCAGTGACCGTGCGCGTCGCCCAACACCTGAATCTCGATGTGGCGCGGCTCCTCGACGAACTTCTCGATGAACACGCGGTCATCGCCGAAACTGTTGCGCGCTTCATTGCGGCACGAGCTGAAACCTTCCAAGGCTTCCTTATCGTTGAACGCTACGCGCAGGCCCTTGCCACCCCCGCCGGCCGAGGCCTTGATCATCACCGGGTAGCCGATGCCCTTCGCGATCTCGACCGCGTGCTCGGCCGTGTCGATGGCCGCGTTGTGGCCCGGGATCGTGTTGACTTTCGCTGCAGCGGCCAGCTTCTTCGACTCGATCTTGTCGCCCATCGCGGCGATCGACGCATGCTTCGGGCCGATGAAGACGATGCCTTCAGCTTCGACACGGCGCGCGAATTCGGCGTTCTCGCTGAGGAAGCCATAGCCGGGGTGCACCGCTTGCGCGCCGGTCTGTTTGCAGGCGTTGATGATCTTGTCCATCACCAGGTAGGACTCGCGGCTCGGTGCCGGGCCGATGCACACCGCCTCGTCGGCCAGCTCGACATGCAGCGCGTCGCGGTCGGCTTCGGAGTAGACCGCAACAGTCTTGATGCCCATCTTGCGCGCCGTCTGGATGATGCGGCAGGCAATCTCGCCACGGTTGGCGATCAGTATCTTGGTGAACATTTTTTTCTTCTCTCGGCCCGTCACAGTGGAATGTTGCCGTGTTTGCGCCACGGGTCATCGACCTGCTTGTCGCGCAGCATCACCAGCGAGCGGCAGATGCGCTTGCGGGTTTCGTGCGGCTGGATCACGTCGTCGATATAGCCGCGCGCGCTGGCA